>NZ_JBKORL010000040.1:0-31284 GCF_047314525.1 Shewanella sp. BJSY2023SW007
CATGGGGAAGATAAAGAGTCCGAACGCAGTGAGGCACAATCCCATGTGGAGTAGGGTGAGGTTGTCGTGTTTATCAAACTCAGTTTGATGCGACAGACGAACGCGCAGAGCTTGCTCGAAGCTGGCCATCACCAGACGCCACTTTTGTCTCCAGCGAGCACGACTTAACATGCAGCCCAAAGCGGCTGGCGCAGTGTGTGCCCCTCAGCTCGCAGCCAAGCTGCTTCGCGCTACAGCCATCTATCAAGCTGTGCTTGATGAGCAGATGTCTTTCGCCCCCATGTGAGATGCTGCTGTGGAGATATTGAGAATGGCTCGACCCGTTTGTCTGATCAGATTTATCCAGTCTCTGAAGCACAGAGATTTCATCCGACCGCTATCTTCAATAAAGGTACTCGAGACTTAAGTAGAGAAGCCACCTGAATCAGGTGGCTTTCTGTATTTGGAACTACTTTATACTCACTTTGTGTTTAGTGCAGCTTGAGTCAGTCAGATGGTTACTCTTGGGGATCCGTCTTGGTTCCGTTTAGAAGCGGCCGCGAATACCTACGGCTATCTGGGTTCCGAAGCGTTCCAGATAATTCACCTGATCTTCGCGCTTGATGTAACCTGAGTAGCGGTTGTTGGTCAGGTTGGAGGCTTCACTGAAGACGGTCAAGTTGTCTGTGATGTCGTAGCTGATGCTGGCATCCAACTGGCCGTAGTCGTCTATCCAGGCCGGGCCGCCCCAGGCATCCGGATCCACCAGGAACTTGCTGCGCCAGTTATAGGCAAGGCGCGCCTGCAAACCATACTGCTCATAGTAGAGCACGGCATTGTAGGAGTTCTCGGACATCCCCTGGAATGGCAGATCCTTGGCTTTCAGCTTAGGATCGTCATAACTGCTGTCCACATAGGTGTAGTTAAGCTGCCAGCCAAAGCCGTTGAATGGCTCAGGCAACCACTGTTCGAGGGATTGTTGCCAGGCAATTTCAAAGCCTTGCACCTTGGCACCGTACTGTCCGGAAACCGGCTGGCTTACCAGGTAACGGTTGCCATTGACCTCCATGGGGGTCTTTTCATCAGAGATAAAGGAGTCGATATCCTTGATGAACAGGGCGCCGCTCAGTGAACTGCTGTCGCCGTAATACCACTCCAGTGCCAGATCCGCCTGTTTGGCCTGCTCGGGTTCAACCCCGGGATTACCGCGCACCAGAGTTGGTAAGCCCTGCTCCTGACTGGTGAAGTTGGGCGCGGCCCAGACTCTGAGCGAGTAGAGTGACGGGCGGCTCAATACTTCGGCGGCCGAGATGCGCAGCAGCAGATCGTCCTGCAGGTTCAGCTTGAAGTTGAGGCTTGGCAATATGTTGGTATAGCTGTCGCTGTAGTTTACCGGGCTGACAGTGCGCCAGTCATCGTTGAGCGGCTGACCGGCATCATCCAGCACTACCTTGCTCAAATCATAGCCAAAGCCTTCGGAATCGACTTGGGTGCGACTGGCCCTGACCCCCAGATTGAGCATATAGGGCAGATCGAACAGCAGCTCTTCAATAGTTATCTGCACATAGGCCGAGGTCACAGCCTCGCTTACCTCATAAGTACCGGCCTGATTGGCACTGGCTACTATGGCCTCATTGGCGGCATCGCTGTTGATGGAGCGGTAGTATTCCAGCAACTTGTCATAGTCAAAGCTGGGCCAGGGATCCGGTGAGATGCTGTTTTCGCCGTCGAGGAAGTTATCGAAGTTGGCGGGCACAAACACATTGCCCGGAATTTGGAATAGCTCAAACTCGCCTTGAGTGAAGACTCCCGAGCCGTCAAAAGCATAACCGTCGCGGGTTAGATAGTAGCCGCCGCGACTGAATTGGCTGGGGTTTCTCGATCTGAACTCATTCTGGCTCTTGACCTGTTTGACATAGTTTATCCCGGCATCCAGCTTGCTGATAAAGCCGCTTTCCGGCAAATACTGGGTCATCAGCTTAAGATCCGTTACCTTGTCATCCACGCCTGTGCCACTGTTTAGGCTGTAGTGGGCACCATAGGTCTGCTCGCTGGTGAGTCCCGGGCCTATCACCACATCCGGCAGCATCTGACCATTGGTGTAGTCGATATCTATGCTGTCGACAAAGCCGCGGGCGACGATGAAGCGATTGTCGCCCTTGTTCTTGTTTTTGGCGGCCGAGTAGGCAAGATCGGCGGTGACCGACCAATTGGGGGTGATAAACAGCGCCGTATTCAGTGCCAGTTGGTAGGTGTCTGTCTTGCGCGGAGTGCTCAAGTTAAGCAGCTCCACCATAGTGTTGTCGCCCTGCTGGCGCATGGAAACCACTCGCCCCAGCTCATCGAACTGCGCATCGCTGAACAGCGGGGTACCCGGTGTCCACTCCTCGTCATAGTTGACAAACCCTATCTGGTATTTGTGTCCATCGGTATTGTAGCGAGAGTAGAGGGCGTCGAAATTGACATCCAGATTATCCAGAGGCCGCCATTGCAGCGCCAGGGTGCCACCGATGCGTTCGCGTACGTCCTGGGCGTTGGCATAGTACATGTAACTGGGTATTTTGGAGGCGTAGATTTCGCCTTCATCAATCACACCATTGCCGTTGGTGTCTACCGGCACCCCGGCGCTGTCGACACCCCAGCCTTCCTCTTCATCGAAAAAACCATCGGCGGAATAGGTGTCGGCCCTGAGGGTTTTCTTGGAGTAAACGGCGGAAAACAGAGCGCCGAAACTGTCGTCATCGGACTTGTCGCCTATGATGAGAGATGCGTGCGGGTGCAGGTCTTCGGTGCGCGACTCATAGATACCCTTGGCCGAGGCTTGCAGGGTAAAACCTTCCAAATCCAAAGGCTTGCGGGTCTGAATATCCACAATTGCCCCTATGCCTCCTTCGGTGAGCCGCGCTTCGGGAGATTTGTAAACCGCCAGCACATTGACCAGCTCTGAGGCTATGGTGTCAAAGTTGAAGTCCCGCCCGGCGTTGTCCGAGGCCAGTTTGCGGCCATTGAGGGTAGTGATGTTGTAGCCGTCCCCCAGGCCGCGGATCAGTATGTTCTGTCCCTCGCCGCCGTTGCGGGTAATGGTCACCCCGGGAATACGTTGCAGTGCTTCGGCCAGGTTTTCATCCGGAAACTTGCCTATATCATCGGCCACCACAAGATCCACCACTGCGGTGGCATTCTGTTTCAGAAACAGCGACTCCTTAATGGCTGAGCGGATACCCGTTACCTGGATCCTTTCCAGCTCGGCATCCTGCTGTTGAGCTGAGTTTTGTTGTGTTTGAGCCTTGTTTTCCTTGTCGGACTCGTCATTGGCCGTAACCGGCTGTGTTGCCAGCGCACTGGCAACTGCCAGGGCAATTAGGGCAGGTTGGGTGGCTAAGAGCTTCATGGGTTCCCCGCTGTTTGTTTTTATCAGGCTTAATGCCTTTCGCTTTTGTTGTTTTTCGAAAGCATTGGAAACAGCGAAGTGCTTTCGATTGCTTATTTATAGCGTTAAAAACTCTGGGTGATCAATAAAAAAATGTAAAATGTCTTTTAATTGTTTTCGGTTTGGTGCATAGTTTAGCTAGTTGAAAGTGAAAGTTTGTTGTTGGTTTTGGCTTAAGTCATTGTGGTATAAGAATTGTTGTTATGATTTGACGACGTTGCTAGTAAATTGAAAGCTTTCGAAAGTTAGTGCAGGTTCACCTGCTCCAGAGCGCAACAAACAAAACAGGAAGAGTGCAGTGAATAATCTCAACACTATTGAGAGGCAGCAGGAGATAGTCCGGCTGACCCAACAACAGGGAAAGGTGTCGGTCACCGAGCTGGCAAATCGCTTCGGGGTCTCGGAAGTCACCATACGCTCGGATCTGGCGGTATTGGATCAAAAGCAGTTGTTGGTGCGCTCCCGTGGCGGCGCCATGGTTAACTCCGACCTTATTCGTGAACTGTCACTGAAAGAGAAGGGCCACTGCTACTCGGCACTGAAGCAGGAGCTGGGCAAGGTGGCGGCCTCTTTGGTTAATGATGGCGACCGCCTGTTGCTGGACTCGGGCACCACTACCCAGCAAGTCGCGGTCAACCTCCTTGAACATCAAGATCTTATTGTGATGACCAACGGCCTTAACATAGCCACAGAGCTGGCGCGTTCCGACGACGTTGAGGTGATGCTTACCGGCGGCTTGCTGCGTAAGAAGTCGATGTCTTTCTATGGTTCCATCGCCGAGAAGAGCCTCAGGGATTACAACTTCAACAAGCTGATCCTCGGGGTGGATGGTTTTGATCTCAAGGCAGGTCTCACCACCCATTTTGAGAAGGAAGCCAGTCTCAACCGCATGATGTGTGAGATTGCCAGCGAGATCATAGTAGTTACCGATTCATCCAAATTCGACCAACAGGCGTTTCATGTAATTTGTGCCAGTCGGCAGATCCAGCAACTGGTGACCGACAGCGGCATTCCCGAGCGCTATGTGGAAGAACTCACCAAGCAAGGGGTGCAGCTGCACCTGATAGATAAAAACAAATAACAAGGGGAGAAGTTATGTCTGGTTTTGATCGTCGTTCCTTTCTGAAAGCTTCAGTGGCCACAGCTGCTGCCTCGGCGCTGGCTGGCTGCGCCGCCAATGCCGGTTCATCTGCACTGGCACCCAAGGCCAGTGGCCGCTCTGTCATGGGGCTGGTGGTTCCGAAAATGGCCGAAGTGCGGGTGGGGCTAATCGGCGTCGGTGAGCGAGGTGTGGGGTTCATTCACCATTTCAACAACATAGAGGGCGCCAGGGTAACAGCTATCTGCGATACCGATCCCCCTGGTCATAGAACGTGCCAAGAAGGTAATGAGTGACGCAGGCTTGGCCCAGCCCGGTTATTATTCCCAGGGCAAACACGCCTATCGTGAATTGTTGGCACGCCAGGATGTGGACATAGTGGTCATTGCCACACCTTGGGAATGGCACCACCCCATGGCCAAAGAGGCTATGCTGGCCGGCAAACACGCCTTTGTTGAAGTGCCTATGGGGATCACCATGGAGCAGCTCTGGGATCTGGTGGACACAGCCGAGCAAACCCAGCGCAACTGCATGATGATGGAAAACGTCTGCTACGGTCGCGACGAGCTGATGGTGCTCAACATGGTACGCCAGGGGCTGTTCGGCGAACTGCTGCACGGTGAGGCCGCTTATATTCACGAGCTGCGCTGGCAGATGAAGGAGATAGATCGCAAGACGGGCTCCTGGCGCACCAAGTATCACGCCTTGATTGACGGGAACCTGTATCCTACCCATGGTTTGGGGCCTGTGTCCCAGTACATGAATATCAACCGCGGCGATAGGTTCGACTACCTCACTTCCATGAGTTCTCCATCGCTTGGGCGCGCAGCCTATGCCAAGCGTGAATTCCCCGCCGACCATGCCCGCAACAAGCTCAACTATATCTGCGGCGATATCAATACCAGTCTTATCAAGACGGTTAAAGGCCGAACCATCATGGTGCAACACGACACCACAACGCCGCGTCCTTACAGCCGCCATAACCTGATTCAGGGCACCAATGGGGTGTTTGCCGGTTTCCCCAACCGCATAGCGCTGGAGCAGGGCGGCAGTGGCAGCTTCCACCATTGGGACCAGGATATGACCCAGTGGTATGCCAAGTATGACCATCCGCTGTGGTTGCAGATGGGCGAGGCGGCCGAAAAGAACGGCGGTCATGGCGGCATGGACTTTTTAATGTGCTGGCGGATGATCTACTGCCTGCGTAACGGCGAGCCGCTGGATCAGGATGTGTATGACGGTGCGGCCTGGTCGGCGGTGCAGCCTCTGTCGGCGGCTTCAGTGGCCGATCGCGGTAACTCCAAGGACTTCCCCGACTTTACCCGTGGCGTGTGGCAGAGCGCCAAACCGCTTGGCATTGTAGGTTGAGGTAAGCATGTCTGCACTCAAATCCATTATTGAGGCCAACAAGGCCGGGCAGCAGGCGGGGATTTATTCCGTCTGTTCGGCCCAGCCGCTGGTACTGCGCGCCGCTCTGCGTCATGCGGCGCGGCAACGGGCGCCCTTGCTGATTGAGGCTACGGCCAACCAGGTCAATCAGCACGGCGGCTATACAGGCATGACCCCCGCCGATTTTATCGCCTTTGTGAAGATCCTGGCCCAAAGTGAAGGTGTTGCCGAAGCGCAGTTGCTGTTCGGCGGCGATCACTTGGGGCCGGTGGCCTGGAAACACCTGACTGCCGAGCAGGCGATGGCCGAGGCCGAAGCCATGGTGCGGGCCTATGTCGAGGCGGGATTTTGTAAAATTCATCTGGATGCCAGCATGGCTTGTCATCAGGAACACACGCCCCTTGCCGATGAGGTGATTGCCGCGCGCGCCGCCAGACTGTGCCGCGCCGCAGAAGCGGCCAAGGCGCCGGGGCAACAGCTCTGTTATGTGATAGGCACTGAAGTACCCGCTCCCGGTGGTGTCAGTTCGCTGGAGGAGGGGCTGCAGATCACCCCGGTCGCGGCGATGAAACACACCATTAGCGCCCACAAACAGGCCTTTGCCGCCGAAGGGCTTGGGGAGGAGGTTTGGCAGCGGGTGATTGCGCTGGTGGTGCAGCCAGGGGTGGAGTTCGGCAATGCCGGGGTACATCAGTATGATGATACGCTCACCAAAGAGCAGAGCCGCTTTATTCGTGAGCAGCCCAACCTGGTGTTTGAAGCCCACTCCACAGATTATCAACTGCCGGAGCATTACGCCCAGTTGGTGGCCGGCCATTTTGCCATTCTCAAAGTGGGGCCGCAGTTGACTTTTGCCCTGCGCGAGGGGCTGTTTGCCCTGGATCATATAGAGGCCTTGCTGGTGCCGGCGGCGAAACGCTCAGGGCTTAGAGCCCTGTGTGAGCAGAAGATGTTGTCTGAGCCCAAATACTGGCAGTCGTTCTATACAGATCCTGCGCTGCGGGATTGGCAACTGGGATTCAGTTACAGTGACAGGATCCGCTACTACTGGCCCGAATTGTCACTGACCATAGACAAGCTGCTGGCCAATCTGGCAAACCCCATTCCCGAACCTCTTATCAGCCAATATCTGCCGCTGGCCTATCCGGCCGTGGTCAGAGGCGAGCTGCCTGCCACGGCGATTGAGCTGGTACTCCATCATATCGGCCTGGTGCTTAACCGTTATGCCAGCGCCTGTCAGCCTGCTGCCATCGAAGGATAAATCAATGCAAGTCAGTGACCTATCAAAGACCCACTTGTATCCAAAATCTGCCGCCAACCCGCTTTGGCAAGCGCCGGAGAGCGGTAAATGGACGGCGACCGAGATAGCCCAGCAGCCGACACTCTGGCGCGAATTACAGGCCGATTTCAAACACAGGGAAGCGCAGCTCAGCGCTTTTCTCAATCCCTTGCTGGCCAAGGACAATCTGCGGATTATTCTCACCGGCGCGGGTACTTCGGCTTATATCGGCGAGGCGTTGGCAGCCTTTTTACAGCGGCAACTCAGATTGCCTGGCCAGAGGGTGGAAGCCTTGTCCAGCACGGATATTGTTTCTCACCCCAGGCTGCATCTCAACCCATTGCAGCCGACTCTGATAGTCTCCTATGGCCGCTCTGGAAACAGCCCTGAATCCCTGGCTGTGCTGGCGTTGGCCGATGAGTTGCTGACAGATGTCAGTCATCTGCTGCTGACCTGTAACCCTGAGGGAGCTTTGGTCAGCTATGCGGCCGAACACAGTCACAAGGCTTGTTTGTGGTTGATGCCCCAGGAAAGCCACGATCGCAGCTTTGCCATGACCAGCAGCTTCAGTTGTATGTATCTGGCGACCCTGCTGCTGTTTGCTGAGGAAGACAAACCACTATCCAGGGTGCTGACACTGACGGAGCAACTGCTGGAAACCCGGCTCGCTGGGGTGCAGCAAACCGCGGCCCATTGCTGCAAGCGGATAGTGTTCCTCGGCGCCGGGCCGCTCAAGGCGGCGGCTCAGGAGGCGGCGCTCAAGTACCTTGAACTGACGGCCGGTATAGTGATCAGCAGTTTTGAGAGTCCGCTGGGGTTTCGTCACGGCCCCAAGTCACTGGTGAATGAAGATACCCAGATAGTGCTGCTCGGCAGCTCTGAGCCCTATGCCAGAGCCTACGATCTGGATCTTCTGTCAGAGCTGCGCGCCGATAAGCGGGCGCTGGATATCTGTTATCTGAGTGAAGAGGCTCTGGCCCAAGATGGTCAGGCCAGTTTGGAAGAGGCTTGGTTGATACTGCCCTTTATTGTTTACTGTCAGCTACTTGCATTTTACAAGGCGTTGGAGCTTGGGGTGTCACCGGATAATCCCTGTCCCAGCGGCCAGGTCAATAGAGTGGTGCAGGGGGTGAAGCTGCATTCGCTTGCGGTTTATACTCGGCCCGGCAGCCTGGATAACACAGAGGATTGAGCCATGTACTACGGTGTGGATATCGGTGGTACCAAGATAGAACTGGCGGTGTTCAGTCCACAATTGCGTTTGTTGGATAAATGGCGCATTGCGACTCAGGGTGACGATTATCAGAGCTTTCTGGCCTCACTCGCCTTGCAGATAAGCGAGGCCGACAGGCGCTGGCCGGCCGAGTCCGGCATCCCGGGCACTGTGGGGATAGCCCTGCCCGGGGTGATCCGCGCCGATGGCACTGTGGTCTCCAGCAATGTACCTTGCCTCAATCAGCGTAAAGTGGCCGAAGATCTGGGCGCCTTGTTGTCGCGTCCTGTGGCTCTTGGCAATGATTGCCGTTGTTTCGCCCTGTCCGAAGCCTTGCTGGGAGCCGGGAAAGATCATGCCAGAGTTCTTGGGCTCATACTCGGTACCGGGCTTGGCGGCGGGATCTGTATCGAAGGGCGACTGATCACCGGCGCCCACTGTCTGGCCGGGAGTTCGGCCATCAGGGTATGGCGGCCAGCGTGCTGCTGCGCCATGGCTTGCCGCTTTACGATTGCGGCTGTGGCCTCAAAGGCTGCGCCGAAACCTATGTCTCGGGCACAGGCCTTGGTCGTATCTACCGGGCGTTTGGCGGCGAGGGTGATACATACGCTTGGCTGGCGGCGCTGCGTGCCGGTGATGCCATAGCCAAACGCAGTTTCGATGCTTATCTGGATGCCCTGGGCAGTGTGTTGGCCGGGCAGATCCTCAGTCTGGATCCGGACATCTTTGTCTTCGGCGGCGGCTTGAGCGAAGTGCCGGAAATTTTGGCGGCGCTGCCGCAGGCTACCGCCAGGCATATGTTCAATGGGGTGCAGTTGCCCGAGTTTTGCGCCGCTCAATTCGGCGCCGCCAGTGGCGTTCGCGGCGCCGCCATGCTGGGAAAGGCGCTGGCGACTAGAGTGGAACAGAGCAATAGCGTGAGCGCCAACGAGCAGGTAGCGGATATGGATACCCTGTTGACCGGAGGCTGGCATGAACAGCAACACTGACAAGGCCCCGTTCTGGATTGGTGCCGATGGTGCCCTGCTCGGGCCGCAAATGAGCCGCAGTAGTGAGGTTTGGCTGCGGATAGTCGATGGCCGTATTCATACCATTGCCAAGGCGCCCAAGGAAGGTGAGGCGGCAACTCACTATGCAGGCCTTCTGGTTCCCGGTTTTGTCGACACTCAGGTCAACGGTGGTGGTGGCCGCATGTTCAACCGGCAACCCAGCGTTGAGACGCTTAAGCTGATGTTGGACGCCCATGGCCGTTTCGGCACCACCAGCATGTTGCCGACGCTTATCAGCGACGATATCAGGGTAATGCAAGTGGCACTAGCGGCGGCCATCAGCGCCAGGGAAGCCGGTCTTGACGGCATAGCCGGGATCCATTTTGAGGGGCCGCATCTGTCACTGGAGCGTAAGGGGTGCCACAGTGAAGCACGCTTAAGAGAGCTTGGCGATATTGAGTTGGCGCTCTACGCCGAGGCTGTGTCCCAACTGGGTGTTTGTGTGGTGACTCTGGCTCCCGAGAGGGTAGGGCCTGAAGATGTTCGCCGCCTGGTGGCGCTCGGTGTCAGAGTGTCGTTGGGGCATTCCAATGCCAATGCCGAAACCGTGATGACGGCGCTGGATGCCGGAGCCAGCGGCTTTACCCATCTTTATAACGGCATGTCACAGCTGGAGTCGCGTGCTCCCGGCATGGTGGGAACGGCGCTCAGTGACCCAAGGGCATTTTGCGGCATTATTCTCGACGGTCATCATCTGCACCCGGTCAGCGCCACTCTCGCCTGGCGTGTCAAGGGGAGTCGACGTTTGATGCTGGTAACAGATGCCATGTCGCCTGTGGGCTCTGAAGAGCAGGAGTTTGAATTTTTCGGCGGTAAAGTTGTGCGCCGCGGTACTGAGCTCAGGGATCTCAACGGCTCTTTGGCCGGCTCAGTATTGGAGATGACAACGGCGGTTCGCTATGCCGTCAAGGTGCTGGGGATCCCGCTGGAGCAGGCCGTTGCCATGGCCAGCAGTACTCCGGCCGCTTTTGCCGGGCTGAATGACAGAGGCATGTTGGCCGAAGGCATGCGGGCTGACTTGCTGCTGCTTGACGATGCCCTGTATCAGTCAAAGCGCTGGCAAGGCGGCAGGCTCGCAGCGGGCGCCGAAGTTCGCAGCAAAAGCGTTTGAAAAATAAGCAGCTTCAAGGGACATCTGTCCTTGGCAGCAGCTGGATAATCATTGACAGAGAATAACAATAACAAGAGGAGATGCCGATAATGGACAATAACACCCTGAATAAAGGAGGCGGCACTTTACTGCCCATGGTGCTGATTGGAATACTCTTTTTTGTATTCGGCTTCGTAACCTGGCTCAATGGTGCACTGATCCCTTTTCTGAAAATCGCCTGTGAACTCAATGAGCTGCAAGCTTATCTGGTGGCCTTTGTATTCTATATCGCTTACTTCGTGATGGCCTTGCCCATGTCCGGGCTATTGACCCGTTTCGGTTACCGTGCCGGGCTACAGATTGGTCTTGGGGTAATGGCTAGTGGCGCACTGCTGTTTATCCCGGCGGCGCTGAGCCACACCTTTGGCCTGTTTTTACTGGCGTTGTTTGTTCTGGGAACCGGTCTTACCATACTGCAAACCGCGGCCAATCCATACATTGTTTGCATTGGTCCGCGAGAAAGCGCCGCCATGCGGATCAGCTGTATGGGCGTGGTCAACAAGGGCGCCGGTTTTATTGTTCCTTTGGTGTTCAGTGCCTGGGTGTTGACAGGTATGGATGCTTTTACGCCGGAAGCGTTGGCACAGCTCAGTGAGCTTGAGCGCACTGCGGCATTGGAGCAACTGTCTGCCCGTTTGGTGCAGCCTTACCTGGCGATGGCGGTTGTCTTGGCTCTGTTGCTGCTGTATGTGCGATTTTCGCCTCTGCCCGAACTGCAACTTGAACAGGACAGCCAGGCCAAAAGCTGTGACAGCTTGGTACCGAGAACAGATTGGCGCGCCATTCTGGCCTATCCCCAGGCTATTCTCGGGGCACTGACTCTCTTTATGTATATAGGTGCCGAAGTGATTGCCGGTGACAGCATAGGCCTCTATGGTCAGCATCTTAAAGTGGCCGAATTTGGCATTCTGACCTCCTACACCATGGGATTTATGGTGCTTGGCTATTTGCTCGGCATACTCTTGATCCCAAGAGTAATGAGTCAGCGCAGTGCCTTGGTGGGCTCGGCGCTGGCTGGGTTGGTGTTTACTTTGGGGATCATGCTTGGGGATGAAACCAGCATGCAGCTGTCGAGTCTCTTGCTCGAACCTTTGGGGATAATGCCGCTGCCGGATCCCTTGCTTTACCTTGCGCTACTTGGCTTTGCCAACGCCTTGGTCTGGCCCGCTGTCTGGCCGCTGGCGCTGGAAGGGCTCGGCCGCCTGACTGCTGTGGCCTCGGCACTGCTCATCATGGGCATAGCCGGTGGCGCCTTGCTGCCATTGCTCTATGGCGCCTTGGTGCACCAGGGTGTGCCCCATCAAAGCGCCTACGGGATCCTCCTTCCCTGCTATGGGATGATCCTTTATTACGCCGTTGCCGGCCACAAGCTGCGGGCCTGGTCGGGGGCGGCCGCCACCAAAGCCGTGATTGACTGAGACCTCAGTAGATCCAGAAAAATACCGCCATGCTGACGATAGTGGTCAGCTGGGTGTTGCGGGTCAGCAGTGCAAGTAAGGCAGCCAGCAGGGCACAGCTGAGGTAGGGATTGCTCAGGCTCAGTTGCAACTCGCCGTCTCGCAGAAACACTATGGGGGCGAAGATGGCGCTTAATACCGCCGGCGCCGAAAAGCCAAGGAAAGCCTGGGTTTTCTTGCCAAGCCGTATCGGCAGCCCGGGCTCAAGCAGTAAATAACGGCTGAGTATCACCAACAGCGCCATTGTCAATATGGTTAACCAAATCATGCCTGCTCCTCGCCTTTATCTTGTGTTGTCTCAACCGGTTTAACTGGACTGCTGCCCAAGAGGCTTTGATAGATATACCCCACAGCCATGGCGGTTACGGCGGCGATCAGCAGGCCTCCCGGGATAGCCAGTGCTTCACACAGGACGCTCAGCAACATGGCCGTGAGCACACATAAGGCGGTGGCAACATTGACTATCCTCGGCACCACCAAAGCGATAAAGGTGGCTGCGATGGCAAAATCCAGTCCCAGAGAGCCGAGATTATCCATAGAGCTGCCGGCAAGAATTCCGGCCAGGGTTGCCAGATTCCAGCCAAGATAAAAACTCAAACCAGCTCCCAGGGCGTACCAGGGCCTAAGGGTACTTTCCTTGCTTTGATTGGCCACCGCAAAGAGTTCATCCGTGAGCAGAAAACCCAGTGTCAAGCGCCAGCGCAGTGGCAAGGGGCTGATGGCTGGACGCATCGCCATGGCATACAGCAGATGACGCGAGGTGATCAATGCCGTGGTAACCAAAATGGCCAGTAGGCCTGAACCTGCCTTTATCATTCCGAGGGCGACCAATTGCGCCGAGCCTGCGAAAACAAACAGGCTCATGGCTTGACTCTCTACGGCGCTGAGGCCGGTTTCCAGTGCCAGCGAGCCGGCCAATATTCCCCAGGGGATAACAGCTAAAGTCAGCGGCATTACCGCCAGGGTACCCCGTAAAAATTCGCGGCCCCGGTTAAGTTCCTGAACGCATGATGATTGCTGATTGTGAATGGTCAATCTTGACTCCATCTTGATGATTTTTCTGTTTGAACAAATTGGCCCGGAGTGGTGCCGAATGCCCGTTTGAATTGACGGTTCGAATACATCCGTCATTGCCAAGTCTAAAGACTCTGATCTTATGGTTAGGTTTTTGCTTTTATAATCATAACACTTTGAATTATAGTGGATGAATAAGTCAATGTTCCCAACCTTTGGCACCTTGGGGTGGTACAAAAAGGTGGTACAAAAGAGATGGCATTTATGATTCAACCTAAGCCCGATCCTAAGACCGGTGTATACAAGGTCAGGAAGGTCATTCCCGTCGAACTCAGACCCTTCCTTGAAGGTAAATCAGAGTTAAAACGCAGTCTCAATACCAAGGATGCCAAAGAAGCAAAGCAAAGGGCATCTGCAGTAGTTGCGGAATTTGAAGCGTTGGTTGCAATGGCGAGGATCAGGCTTGCTAACCAAGAGCAAGAATGCACCATCAGTAATAGCGACTTAGATGCTATCGTATCTCGTTGGGCGACTTATGAAGCCTCTAGGCTTCACCAGCCCGAGATATTGGCCCGTTACATCAGGGAGACTGATGAAGGAGTTGAGTACAATCATGACTTGTTTGAGGAGCTTGAAGAAGCAGCTCTCAGCAATTACTACGGACATGACAGGGAAGCCGTAGAGAAGAAATTTGTTGAACATATGGCATCATTCATCGATGAAGCCCTGATGTTATCTGGGCTCAGTCTATCTGCTTTCAAACCGAGGTTCTACCTTGCCAAGGCTCTTGCAAAGCAATGTAAAACGCTTTGTAGTTCGGCTTTTGATAGGGAAGGGGTGGCACGTCGTGATGCAATACGAGGCTTGCCCTATCGGGGACCTTTCACTCAAACATACGCTGTTTCTAACCAGTCGACTCTGCTAAAAGGTATTCATCAAGAATTGGCCGACATGGGATTTACGGTCCTTTCTGATGCAAACGAGTCATACCGAGCTCAAGTAGATAGTCCAGAGGGGGCTATCTCTAACCAGTCAACCCTCCGTCAACTGTTTGAATGGGTTAACGCCCAAAAGGGAATGACTTTTGATGGTTTCAAGTTACACAGATGGTTGCAAGATAGGACGCAACCTTGTAATCGAGCAGTTGAGTTCTTCGGTGATAAACCTATAGGTAGCATTGGCAAGCTTGAGCTCCGGAGCTTCTTTACCTTTATCATTACATGCCCAGTAAAGCCTAAAGCAGATATCAGAAGGTTGCCTTTTGCAGAGCAAGCCAAAGCCGCCAAAGCTCAAGGGCTGGCTACGATCACAGTTGCTACGGCTAAGAAAGAGTTAAATCTGATTTCAGGATACTTCCAAGAGGCGGTGAGGTTAGACGTTATCCCTTCCAATCCGTGCCATGGTGTATCCCCTAAGCCCCAAACCAAGTCATCATTGAGAGAGCGAGGCTATTCAGAATCCGAGGTGGCCAGGATCTTCTCCTTATCCATGTTTCGTGAGCTTGAACCTAAAACACTGGCTCGATATGGTGCAGCACCTTATTGGTTACCCGTTCTATTAGCCTACACGGGTGCTAGAGCTGAAGAAATCGCACAGCTATACGTTCGTGATATCGAGCAACTAGAGGCTAATAACTCGTTTTGGTACATCCACATTCGTGACGCTAGAGAAGGGCAGTCAGTGAAAAATAATGAAGCGAGAAAGGTGCCGATATGTGATGCATTGATTGAACTCGGTTTCATTCGGTACGTTAAATCACTTCCGCCAAATGGTCGCCTGTTCCCGCTCTTGAAAGCAAATGCGGCTGGTAAGCTTCACAATGGGGTCGCGGTGTACTTAAAGCGGAAGTTTCAGGAAGCCAACATCGAATTGTTTGAAGAGCTTAAGCCTTTGCATGCGTTTCGCCACCGATTTATTACCCAGGCCCGTCAAGTTATGCGGGAGGATATTCAGAATGCAATCACAGGTCACTCCAATGCTGGTAATGTTGGTAGAAGATATGGAAGCTACGCAGATCTACACACCGCCATCAATAAGATGCCCCGTATAGCAATCCCTCAAATGTATTAGGAATACTAAGTGCTGTCAGGGGGCCTTCCCCCCTGACGTACACTTTATTACCAATCTTTAGGCATGGTATTTAGGCTCAGGTGCAGTAACAACAGAGCTGTAGAAGTCATGGTTACCTTCCATCCTGGGTTTTAACATCAATCCCTGAATACAGGCCTTGTTCTGCTTCCTAACCTTGGTAAACCCTTTATCTTTTAGCCGCTTAGTCATGATGTTGCGAGTCATCTTCCAGTCACTATCTCTCTCTGCCCAACGACGGAAGGCGTCGTATAGCTCATCTGTTGCGATATAGCTCTCCGGTTCGCTTATGGTCATTTCTTCCAAGAAGTTAGCAAGCAGATCTGACTCATGACGATACTCATCAATTCCTGCTTGAATACTTGCTGGTAATGAGCCCTTAATGCTTCGCTCAAGCCACATTTGTACTCCCTTAATGGCCCAGTTGAGGATGCCCGGCAGCTCTGCGTAGAGCTTTTCCATAAGCTTTGGGTCTAACTGGTTACCAGTAAAGCTGGCGTTAAAGGGGAGCAAAATCATCCGTCGCCACATCCCAGGACTGGTATCACGGATAACCGGTTTGTGGTTACCGATTATCATCAGGGTGAACATGGGTCTGTACTCCAGCTCATGCTTGGCGTAGAGGTGCCTGGCAACAATGATGTCATCCCCAGTCATGGACTTAACCAAGTTCTCATCCATACGAGAGCCTTCAGGGAGCTCGTTGGCCACCACCAGCCGACTACCCACCAGCTTGGCAAGGGATGGATTGGGACCTTTACCACTGCCATTGGTTTGCAATAGCACATCACTGCTTATCTGGTGGTAGTAACTCCCCATCAGTCGTTGCAAGATGTTCATAAAGGTGCTCTTGCCGTTACAGCCATGGCCATGCAAGAAGAACATCACTTGCTCATCAGTACGGCCGGTTAAAGTGTAACCAACAATCCGTTGCAGTAGCTGGCCATACTCCTTATCCCCACAGGTAATCTCATCGATAAACTGCTCCCAACGAGGGCAGATAGCCGATTCGTCATAGCTGACCTCGCTACAGCGGCTAATATACATCTCTGGGCTTGGTGCCAAGGGTTTTGCTGTATTGAGGTCTATGACACCATTCCGGACACCAAACTTCATTGGATCACAGTTAAAAGTACTCGCTTTGATCTGGTGGCTCGATTTGTATATCTCCAGCATATCCGCCAGCTTCTTACGCTCTAGGCTTTTGCGTCCAAACTGAATGTATTTATCGGCGAGTTTGATAGCCTCCTCCTCATTGGCTGCTGCCGCTGCACACTTTTCCATCATACCGTGTTTGATGATATTGTTTCCTACCTCGCTGGCTGCCTGTAATTCAGAATCCATTGTAGGTTCCCAGATGTGGTGCTTGAAGCGATACATCTGACTACACTCAGGAACAAAAGCAACGACGCGACCCCATAAAGTACTGAGTCGTTTGGCATTGCCAACGTCATTGAAGGTGTTTGGGTCTATGGAGTCCCAAATACTTGCAGTGGCTGCTGGTGTATCTTCAGCCTCAGCCGACGCTTCCTCTGGGCTGGCTTCCGCTGGTGGATAATGCGTACCGCACGTGCTGACTAACTCTTCAAGACTCAACGGGCTCTCGCCGCGAAGGTATTCATCGATATCCTTGCCATGGCCTTCTGGCAAGGTCACTTGGATTAAGGATGGCAACCCTAGAGCGGCGACTCGTTCTCGATACTTGTTACCGGCATCATCATTATCGAAGAAGGTAACCAGTTGCCGATCTTTTAGTCGTTCAGCGAGCCAATTCAGTTGTGACTGACCCAACTGGCCATTGGTTGCCAGCACAGGACCTTGCCAGGCATGCTCTACCAAAGCCAGTAGGTCATGTTCACCTTCAACCAAGGCAACACAGCCCGAGCGGTCCATTGTATCTTGCCCATAAAACTGGATGTCGTTCAGCCAGTACTTCTTGGGCAATTGAAACAGCTTGGCTTTAGTAGGATCCTTAAAGGTAAAGCGGCAAATGTGTTTCTGCTCATCATAGTGAGGGAAGATGTAGACATCCTTGGGGAAGTAGTCCCTGGGGCTAAATTGGCCTTTTTGCACCAGTCCAGAATCATAGAGCTCATCAAGATCGTATCCTTTAGCTGTTAGATGGCGCCAGAGTTCACCGCGGCTGTATCCAATTCCTAGGTCAATCAAAGTGTCTGAACTCAGCTTTCGCTTAGCCATCAGCCACGATAACGGCTTGCTGTCTTTCTCAATCATGGGTTCCCAATAGTACTCCCATGCATCCTCCAGCAACGCCTGACGTTGCTCCAACTGCTCCGGGGTCAACTGAGGCACGTTTTGAACTGCTCTGGTGGTTTGTGGGCGGGGCTGGGTGTTGATGGTAACCCCTTTAATCTCACCACTTAGCAGCTTGTTGGCGGCATCATAGGCATTTTTAGCGAGCTTACAGGTTACTAAAAAGCCAAAGATGTCCCCATGCTTATTACATGAATAGCAGTGGTAGTGCTGCTCTTCAGAGTCGGTATGGTAAATCTTAAAGCAGCCTTTATGACCACAGAAGGGGCATACATCGTCGTCAAGTTGGCAGTAGTCGGATTGCGTTGGCTTGATCTCACTGCCAGTTAACTGGCAAATCAGTTCTGGCAGATCGAACATGGCCTTAATGCCATCATATCCGTGCTCTTTCAGCATCAGAGGGGTGTTGCTAGGGTTAACTTTATATAGTGATGTCATAAGGACATCTCCTTGGAAATAAGGCCAGCAGATTAAAATAGTTATTGAGAAAACCTGCTTTTTTGTGGCCTTCGAGCCTTGTTTGGGCTCTTCCCCGGCAGGATCACCTTCCTAGGTTGCCTGCTGGGGCATTTACACCTCATCAATCGAATCTACGTTGATAAAGGTTAACCGACTGCATTCCGGCAGCGGTGATACTAGCCTGTCTGGTGATTAAGCCAGCCAGTTCCAAACGCCTGATATGACGCCTGGCAGTTCTTAGTGAATATCCACAACGCCTGGCCAACAGTTTGGCGAGGCTGATATTGCCGGTTTGCAGTAATCCACTTTGGACTGGCAATCGGCTAACCTCGAAGAGGGTCTTTCCCAACTGGTTCTTCAACAGCTCAAAGGGCACTTTGAAGTTATCAGTTGTATTACCTTGTACCGACACCTCCTTGCTAACATCTTGATTAAACATAGTGATCTCCCAGAGGGCATTTTGTGTCACCCCCTTGTTACTTATAGTTTTAATCGATTTTGACAAGCCATGAAAGCCCCTAAATGACGTTTACAGGAGGATTCGGCAAAACCGCAAGCTAGACTTGGAGATTTGCTTATATGAAATTTATTCATGAATATGAAGCATGATTTTCGAAATGGTTATAACGCAGGTATCACAATGGGTTAGCGGAGTTGTAGGTCAGTTGATGTCATACCTTACTCAGCCATCCTGACCCTCTGCTGAAAAATCGGCAATCTGACTAAAGTATTCTTATCTTTATTCCCTTAGGGACTTTTAAGAAATCATTAGAAAATCGGCAGAGCAATGCCCTAAATCCTTCAAAATGCTGACTACTCTTGGGTTTTGGGGGAACAGGCTTCAAAGCAAAATCGGCATAGGCTGACTTGGGGAGATTGCGGGGGAGAAGTGAGATGTGTCCATAGGGAAAATCTGTGAAATAACAACTGGTCAGTAAAAGGGGCTATTGGTAGACTTCCCGGTTAACATTGTCGTTAGAATACTGCTCCCGGTGTCACCACAGGCACTGGTAGAGCTGTCAGCAGGAACTCCATGGAACACACAAGCATTAGCTCATTGGCCAGTTTTATCTGGTCAGTTGCCGACCTTCTTCGCGGTGACTTCAAACAATCACAGTATGGCCGTATCATCTTACCCTTTACCGTTCTCCGGCGTTTGGAGTGTGTGCTGGAGACAAACAAGGAAAAGGTACTGGCTCAGTTTGAAGCTACTAAAGATATGGCGGAGCTTGCTCGGGAAAAGCTACTGCTAAATGCCTCTGGTCAGTCTTTCTACAACGTCTCCAAGATGGATCTGACTAAGCTTGGTGAAACCAACACAGGTGATAACCTCGATGCCTATGTCAGAGCCTTCTCCAAAGATGCCCGTGAAATCTTCGAGCACTTCAACTTTGTCAATACTATCTATGCCCTTGATGATGCCAACCTGTTGTATCAGGTAGTGAAGAAGTTTCGAGGAATAGACCTGTCTCCGGACAAGATAACCAACTACCAAATGGGATTGGTGTTTGAAGAGCTTATCCGCCGCTTTGCAGAGAGTTCCAACGAGACGGCCGGGGAGCACTTTACCCCCAGAGACATAGTAAGACTCACCACTTCTCTGGTTTTCAGTGCCGATGATGAGGCCCTTACTAAACCCGGGGCGGTTCGTTCTATCTATGACCCTACAGCAGGTACTGGCGGCTTTCTGTCATCCGGTATGGAGTACCTCAATGAAATCAATGGTTCAGCCCGTTTGGCTACTTTTGGTCAGGAACTCAATCCCGAGTCCTACGCCATCTGTAAGGCCGATATGCTCATCAAGGGGCAGGACATCAGCAACATCAAGCTGGGTAATACCCTGTCAGATGACCAACTCAGATTCGAGCGGTTCGATTACTGCCTATCCAACCCACCATTCGGAGTGGATTGGAAGAAGGTTGAGAAGCAGGTTAACGATGAGCACAAGCTCAAGGGACATGAAGGCCGTTTTGGTCCGGGTCTGCCAAGAGTGTCCGATGGCTCTCTCTTGTTCCTGATGCACCTTATTAGCAAGATGAAGCCAGTATCCGATAATAGCCCGGGAAGCCGCATAGGCATCATTCTTAACGGGTCACCATTGTTTACCGGTGGAGCAGGTAGTGGTGAGAGCGAAATCCGTCGTTATATCCTTGAGCGTGACCTCTTGGATGCCATAGTCGCACTGCCCACAGACATGTTCTACAACACTGGTATTGCCACCTACATCTGGGTGCTGTCCAACCACAAACCGGCTGAGCGTAAGGGTAAGGTGCTGCTGATTAACGCCAGTGACATGCATTCGAGTATGCGAAAGTCGCTTGGCAGCAAGCGTAAGTTCCTCGATGACGATGCTATTAAAACCATTGTCGAGCTCTATAGTCGCTACGATGGCAAAGAGCTTAACAGTCCTATAGCCAAGGTATTTAACACCACCGACTTCGGTTATCGCCGGATTACTGTGGAGCGGCCTCTTAAGCTTGCTATCTACCCCAAAGATGCAGTGAAACTAGATGCCTTACAACAAAGTAAAGCCTGGGCCAAACTCGATGAAACCCTAAAAGCTACGGTACTTGAGGTGCTCTCAGGCCTCTCCAATGATAAGTTCCTTTGCCGTGAGGAGTTCAAAAAGGTCTTCACCAAGGCGTTCAGTGCCATGTCAGCCGACAAGCTGCCTGCTGCAGTGTTAAAGCTCCTATATGCCAATTTAGGTGAGCAGGATGACAAAGCCAAGGTTTGCATCAGCAAAGGGGCTCCAGAGCCAGCCTCTGAACTAAGAGATAACGAAAATGTGCCCCTGAATGAGGATATCAACGCTTATTTTGAGCGTGAAGTGTTGCCCCATGTGCCCGACGCCTGGATAGACACCAGCAAGACCGACCCGCTCGATGGCAAGGTGGGTATTGTCGGCTACGAGATCCCCTTTAATCGTCATTTCTACCAGTACCAGCCTCCAAGGTCGCTACAAGAGATTGATGCTGATTTGGATATGGTGGCGAAGGAGATAATGCAGCTTCTGGCGGAGGTGCACTCTTGATGGCTCTCCTGAAGGTCTTTTTTAACGACAAGGACGTTGCCCTGCCGCTCGCTCGGTTAGCCAATATAAGGAATCAGCTTGCTCTGGTCCCTCTCTATGCACCGGCACGCCTTGCCATGAACCCACAATCCACTATCAGGGGGGCAGTATGAGTCAGCAAACACGGTTGAGCGGCAAGTATACAGCGTATCCTGAGTACAAGGATTCGGGAGTGGAGTGGTTGGGAGATGTTCCAATTGGGTGGGTAGTCACAAAAACAACACGATTTTTCAAAATTGCCATGGGCCAGACTATTCTGAGGGAGCAATTGGATGAAACAGGTAATTGGCCTGTTTATTCTGCGACCGAAGGTGACCATTTCTTTGGCTATATTAATGAGCCCCAAGTTCGATTGAGGGATGGTGATCTAGTTATCCCTGCGAGGGGTAATTCAATAGGTGCCGTCAAATTGGTCAATAGAGAAGCAACAACTACTCAGACAACAATTTACTGTAAGCACATAACTAATCGCTTGGTGGCTAAGTATGCTTTTTACTACATGCTTGGGAATCGGAAGAATCTTTTCAGGTTTATGCAGACAGCGATTCCACAGATAACGGTTGAAGAGGTTGGTACTAATTCAATCCTTCTACCTAGTGAGGTGGAACAACGCACTATCGCCGCCTTCCTTGACTACGAAACCGCCCGGATAGACAGCTTGATTGACAAGCAGCAGCGGCTGATTGAACTGCTCAAGGAGAAACGCCAGGCGGTCATCTCCCACGCCGTCACTAAGGGCCTCAATCCCGATGCCCCCATGAAAGACTCCGGCGTCGAGTGGCTCGGCCAAGTACCAGAGCATTGGGTGGTTTCACCCCTTAAATACCATTGCTCATTTTCAGGTGGTGGGACACCATCTAAGGAGAATACATCTTATTGGAATGGTTCAATTCCATGGGTATCACCGAAGGATATGAAGTCGTACTGGATCACTGATTCTGAGGACAAAATTACTGAGCAAGCTGTAGTTGAATCATCGACTAACTTGATTGCAGCCGGTGCAGTTTTGATAGTCGTTCGCTCAGGTATTTTACAGCGAACCATTCCGGTAGGAATAAATACAATTCCAGTAACAATCAATCAGGATATGAAGGCAATTAGGTTTAAATCAATTGCTTATGCACAATACATCTCTATGTTTATCAAAGGGTATGAACAGTCGCTGCTCCTTGATTGGAGAAAGCAAGGCGCCACTGTTGAAAGTTTAGAGCACGAGTATTTAGCTAATACCTTGATTCCTTTCCCACCAGAAGAGGAAGTATTGGAGATCATAAGGAACCTAACTCAAAAGCTCCAAAAGTTCGACCAGATAGAATGTGACACTACGAAGGCTATTTCATTATTGCAAGAACGCCGCACCGCTCTGATTTCCGCTGCTGTGACCGGCAAGATTGATCTGCGAGGCTGGACACAACCTGTCAAGGAGGATGCGGCATGAGTGATATTAAGCTGTTTAAGTACCACTCAAGTGGGGTAACTGAATTGGAAGGCAAGGCGGCTGTGGTCGAGAGAGACTTGCAACAACTGATTGAGAGCAACATGGAAGCCTTCCTGGGTGTACGATTTCTCGCTACTGAGTACAACACAGGTAAGACTCATAGGGGCCGTATCGACTCCCTGGGGCTCGACGAAAATGGCTGCCCGGTGATTATCGAGTACAAACGCCACACCAACGAGAACGTCATCAATCAGGGGCTGTTTTACCTGGATTGGTTGCTGGATCATCAGGCTGAATTCCAGTTATTAGTGATGAAGACGCTGGGGAATGAGGCTGCCGAGAGCATAGAATGGGAAGGCACCCGCCTTTTATGTATCGCCGGGGACTTTACCAAATACGATGAACATGCGGTGCAGCAGATAAACCGCAACATTGAACTGCTTAGGTACAAGCTGTTTGCCGATGACTTGTTGATGCTGGAACTGGTGAACGTGGTGGCTGTGTCGGGTCAGTCAGTTAAATCTCAGATAGGATTAACTGGTACTGACGCTGCTTTCGCCAAACCCAAATCCTCCTCCGTGATGAAAACTCACCTCG
Source organism: Shewanella sp. BJSY2023SW007 (assembly GCF_047314525.1). Lineage (NCBI taxonomy): Bacteria > Pseudomonadati > Pseudomonadota > Gammaproteobacteria > Alteromonadales > Shewanellaceae > Shewanella > Shewanella sp. BJSY2023SW007. The sequence goes on from NZ_JBKORL010000040.1 coordinate 22,989, forward strand.
AACAGTTGGAGCTGGCTTCTGTGTCATTAAAGCAGCTCTATGACGGCGTAATCGACTATACGGCAAGCCTTGGGGATGACGTTCACTACAAACAATTAAAGCTCTACGGTGCCTTCAGACGCCTTAAAAACTTTGTGTGCATCATAGTGCTGCCTAAGCAAGACCCCAAGTTGCAATTGCTGGTGCGGCTCGATCCCAAAACCGTGGACATGGAAGAGGGGTTCAGCCGTGATGTGAGTGAGATTGGCCATTGGGGGACAGGCGATTTGGAGCTGACAATTCGCACAGCAGATGACTTGGAGAAGGCCAAGCCATTAATCAAACGAGCCGCTGAGGAAAACTGATGAGTATGGAAGCCAAGGCCAGGGAGCTGGCGTTTCAGAACTACATTATCGATGCACTGGCCACCCAGGGTTGGCTGGTGGGCGAGTCGGCCAGCTCTGATGGTGGAAAGTATGATAAAGAAAGGGCTCTGTATCCTGAAGACTTGCTGGCCTACGTAAAAGAGAGCCAGCCTGCTGCCTGGGAGGGCTTTTGTCGCATCTATCCCCAAGATACCGACAAGCATCTTTTGAATGCCGTTGTAAGGCATCTGGAACACCCAGACAAGGGCACCCTGTGGCTGCTGCGTAACCCGCTGGAAGACCGAGGGGCAAGGCTCCGGCTTGCCACCTTTAAGCCCGACCATGGGCTCAATCAAGAGCTTATTAGCCGTTATCAGACTAACCGCTTAAGGGTCGTGCCAGAGCTAATTTATAGCCCCAACGGTTACGATGGTCGCATAGATTTAACCCTGTTCTTGAATGGTTTGCCGGTAGCCACAATGGAGCTGAAGTCCTGCTTTAAGCAAAGCCTGGAGAATGCTAAACAGCAGTACCGCAAAGACCGCTTGCCCAAAACTGGCAACAGGGACGAGCCGCTGCTGAAGTTCCGCCGGGGGGCACTGGTGCATTTTGCGGTGAATCAGTTTGAAGTGGCGATGACCACCAAGCTTGCCGGTGACAGCACCTTCTTTTTACCGTTTAACCGAGGTACAAAGGCGGGTGGTGCGGGGAATGACCTGCCTGATGAAGGGGCGGGCTTTGCTACCAGTTATCTGTGGGATGAAATCCTCACGCCTGATAATTGGCTTAAGATCCTTGGCCGCTTTATCCACCTTGAGGTGAAAAAGCAGGAAGATGCCCTTGGTCGTATCCACAAGAAAGAAACCCTGATCTTCCCCCGTTATCACCAGTGGCAGGTGGTCACCAAGCTGCTTGCCAAGGTGCAGGAGGAAGGCACTGGCCATAAGTACCTTATCCAGCACTCGGCAGGCTCGGGTAAGTCCAACTCCATTGCCTGGCTGACCCACCAGTTGGCCTCACTCTACGATGCCAATGGCGATAAGTGGTTTAAGTCGGTGATTGTGATTACCGACCGCACAGTACTCGACAGCCAACTGCAGGAAACCATCTCCCAGTTTGAGCATGCAGAAGGAGTGATAAGCCGGATTAACCGGGATGAGGGCGAGGGCAGCAAGTCGGCCCAGCTGACGGCCGCACTGGCTATCGGTACACCCATCATTGTGGTGACCATTCAGACCTTCCCCCATGTGCTGAAGGCGATTCAGGAGTCCACCAGCCTGAAAGACCATACCTTTGCGGTGATTGCCGATGAGGCCCACTCTAGCCAGAGCGGCAGTACCGCACGGCAGCTGCGGGAAGTGCTGATGGCCGAGCAACTGGATGAAAACGAGGAACTGACCGCCGAGGATGTGATGAACATGACTCTAGCGGCCCGCCTTGGCAGTAATCACATCAGCTACTTCGCCTTTACCGCCACCCCCAAGGGCAAGACGCTGGAGCTGTTTGGTCGGCCAGATAACCCGGCAATGCCCCTAAGTGACGACAATAAGCCCAAGCCCTTTGATGTGTACAGCATGCGTCAGGCCATTGAGGAGGGGTATATCCTCGATGTGCTGCAAAACTATACCAGCTATGGTTTGGCCTACAAGATGGCTATAGCTGGAGCCAAGGCTGAGCAGGAAGTAGACAGCAAGAAAGCCAAAAAGACTCTCGGCAAGTGGTTCAGGCTGCACCCCCATAACATTGGCCAGAAGGTGCAGGTGATAGTGGAGCACTTTAAGGCCAACGTGGCACATTTGCTGAACCAGCAGGCGAAGGCGATGGTGGTCACCAGCAGCCGTTTGGAGGCCGCCAAGTATAAACTCGCGTTCGATAAGTACGTAGCCGAGCAGGGCTATGGCAACATCAGGGCCATGGTGGCCTTCTCAGGTGAGGTGACAGATCCGGACACCGAGATTGCCCACACCGAACGCAGCATGAACCCCGACCTTCATGGTCAGGACATGCGAAAGGCATTCGATACCGACAGCTACCAGTTGATGCTGGTGGCCAATAAGTTCCAGACCGGTTTTGACCAGCCGAAACTGTGTGCCATGTACGTGGACAAGAAGCTCACCGGCGTGGACTGCATCCAGACGCTCTCGCGGCTTAACCGTACCTATCCGGGCAAGGACCGTACCTTTGTGCTGGACTTTGTAAACAAGCCCGAGGACGTGCTGGAAGAGTTCCAGAAGTACTTTGAAACCGCTACCCTGGAAACCGCCTCCGACCCCAATCTGGTGTATGACCTGAAGCACAAGCTGGTGAATGAGGGTATCTTCCTGTGGAGCGAAGTGGAGGCCTTTGCGGCATCTTACTTTGACCCCAAGCGGGGCACCGAGGGCTTACTCCATTACCTGGCACCGGGGCGAGACCGCTTCCTCAAACGCTATCAGTTGGCCATTGATACGCTAAGGGCTGCCAAACGTCAGTTCAATGAGATTAAGCTGCATGGCTCCGAGGTGGAAAAGAGCAATGCCGAGGAGCGAATTGCTGCCGCTGAAGAGGCCCGTAACCAGTTGGTGATGTTCAAGAAGGATTTGAACAGTTTTATCCGCTTCTATGAGTTCGCCTCGCAGATCACCCCATTTAATGCCGTTGATCTGGAACAGCTCAGTACCTACGCCAAACACCTGCTGCCGTTGCTGCGGGAAGAGGTGCTCGAAGATGATGATATCGACCTCGACGGGCTAGTGCTGAGCCACTACAAGCTAAAAGAGAAACGCACCCAGGACTTGCAGTTAAGGGAAGGTAGGGGAGATGGGCTTTATGGCGTTACTGGGGTTGGTTCAGCCAAGCCCAAGCAGGATAAAAAGGACTTTCTGTCAGAGATCCTCGCCAAAATGAATGAAGTCTTTGGTGAAGGAGTGACTGAAGGCGATAAGCTTGATTGGTTACAGGGGATGGCGAGCAAGATAGCCGAGAACGAAGCTGTGATGGCCCAAATCCATAACAACGACCGCAAGGCCATTATGCAAGGTGACTTTCCCAAGGCAGTAGATGAGGCGGTGATTGACCGTATGGATACCCAGCAGGGGATGTCGATGGATTACCTATCACGTCCTGATACTGCGAAGATACTGCAAAACCTGCTGCTGGATCTTCTGTTGAAGGGGCTTGGCCGGGAGCTTAGAGGGTAACATCGCATTGCAACTAAAGATTTGCTGCGATATGCTGAAAACATATTGACGGTCTGGTCAGTATAAGGAAGTTAGGCTATGATATGCAGCCGTTCAACTGAGGAGGTTCATCATGTCTACTACTTCATTTGACAGAGCCTTTGTTGTTGCCGATAGCGATGCCATTGCACACTTAAAGAGTGACATGCAATCACCCAGGAAAGTTAAGGTGAAGCATCGCGATCATAAGAAAGATGCCGAGAAAGGTATTAGGCTATTAAAACAACGCTTGTCAAAATAAGTGACCTATTAAACACCGAGGAGCTCTCTGAAGCAGATGTCAGAGAGCTGCTTAGTTCCTTTACGTGTCCCAAAAATGCTGATGTGGAGTCGTTCCTTCACAATAAGGCAATCGATTTTGAACGTAGGGATGCGGCCAGGACTTATCTTTTAGTCAGCCAAAATGGTGATATCTTGGCCTATTTCTCCCTGTCATTTAAAGAGTTGCAACTTAACGGCACCTCGTTGTCAGGGGCTCAAGTGAAGAAGCTCGATGGCTTTAGTAAACGGGCAGAGAGTCAAAGCTTATTTGATCGGTCAGATCGGCAAGAATTATTCTGTTGTGCCTAACCCTATAAACTTAGAATGTATACTCGATGAAGTATATATGGTCATTGATGAGGCTAGAGCTTTGCTTGGTGGTCGAGCTATCATTCTTGAATGCGAAAACACCCGTCGATTGATCGAGTTATATCAAACCCAAGGCTTCAAACTGATACATACAACTAGCAACGAGAAAGGGTTAGTTACGATGTACACGGTCGTGTCTGGATGAATAGGGTATGGAACGATGCCTGAAGTCCAACATCAGAAGAGAGGACATGTGACTAACAAGTTTCTCAACAAGTCCACAGAGGCGGCCCCTAAAAGCAGTAAACTGTCGGACTTTGTACTGCATGCTTCTTCCAGAGACAAGAAGAAGGTGTTTACACAAGTACTGAAAGCATCCTCTGCAGAGCAGCGAAAAGTGATTGAACGAGCTGCTGCCATGCAGTGAGGATGTTTGATTACACATCGCAAAGGTAGCCTCAGGGCTGCCTTTTCTTTTATGTGGCTCTTATTGATCCGGATAGTCGTGATACCAGTACAGTATGTTTAGCCACTCACCAGTAGCCTGGAAGTGGATAAGCAACCTTACAACCCAGTGCATGAACGGTAGATGTTCCTTTGGGTGAGTAGCGTAAAGCGTTCCACCCGTAATCTTGATTGACTCAGGGTTAAAGCCTTTTTCAATAAGGAATTGCTCAACTTCACCCGGTTCCCTGAAGCCTCCGCCAGGTATTGTCCCCTTGAGATGCATCTTCTTTTGTCGGGTACCATAGTTATCTGGGATTATCTCGGTTTCAAACCTAGGTAACCTCGCTTTCCGTGCTCCCTTGACTTGATGCCTTCGCTCAGTATCACTGAAACGACCCAGAACCAGCAATGGTTGATAATCCAATATGACCTCTTCAGGCCAGCGAATGTCTCCTCTACGAGTATTGGATGGTGATGCCAGATATCTGGCAGGTGTACTAGATGTAAATGTCATAATGGCCTCATTGAGATTGGTGGGGCAGAATATGTCACCCCTGTTATTACTAGTTTAATGCGAGCTGGCGGTCTCCAAGCTTCTTATACCGTTAATTAATCGCACCCCTTTGAGGCATAAGAAACCTGAAATAAATCAATAGGAAGGGTTTGTTATGCAACTGACAATGAAACCGGGAGCCTCTAATGAAGGCAATGGTGAATACCAAGAGAGGGTCATTCGGGAGGCGATAAGTATCCTGGAGTCCCGATATCAGGACCACAATGTCAAAACAGCGGTGTTTACCTCTCCGCCTCTGGTAAAGGATTACCTTAAGCTCCGGATGGCGGGGTACGAGAGAGAGGTGTTTGCCGTTCTGCTACTGGACAGCCAACACCGATTGATTGCTTGTGAAGAGCTGTTCTTTGGCACCATAGACGCCGCTGCTGTATATCCCAGAGAGGTGGTTAAGTTGACTCTTTCACGGAACGCCGCAGCGGTTATATTTGCCCATAATCATCCTTCGGGTATACCTGAGCCTTCCTCAGCCGACAGACGTATTACAGAGCGTCTGGTGAACGCTCTGGCCACTGTGGATGTGCCGGTACTGGATCATCTGGTTATCGGCCAGGTGGATGTGGTGTCGTTTGCAGAGAGGGGCTGGTTATGATTGACAGCAAGCATATCGATTTGACCGAAGCTCGCCGGTGGCTACCCGTAACAGTCACTCTGAGTGGCATCTTACGGAGAACACTGGAGGAACACCCTAATGAGCGATGTTCTGACGGCGTAACCCTCAATTTCCGAGATCCCAATTACTCAGTGGAGCATTGGGGCTATCACCCGGTTGAAATTCGACTGGAACGCTCTGACTCGGCTTCTGGATGGCGTTTGGTGTATATCACTGACTTTGCCTTCTTTGGCCAGGTTTATCCTGAGTTGGAGAAAGAGTTGGACTTCAATCTATCAAATGGAACAGGGTATCAGGCTTACACGGGGGAGTATCCGCTAAACCACTTCCGAGGCCTTTACCGGATTTGGGAATCCAACTTCCGCTACTACCTAGGGTTAGGTGTCTATCAACTAACCGTCACTTGGGACTAAGCCTAAGACGTCCCTAACAACCAAATTGCAGTCAATTCGTCACTACATGGACCCATGTGGTGAGCCTTTGGCTGCCTGTTATCAACCATCAAAAGGAGAACATCATTAACGAACTACTCAGACGGGTCGCTAAAGCCGCACTACTGACCATAGTGCCGATACTTATCCAGGCCTTCACCGAACGCTATTTGTCCGACGAGGAAGCTTGGGAAGAGCCTCTTGATGAAGGAGATCAAGAGAACCGTAACTAACTGTATGCAAAGTCATTAAACCAAGCCTGTGTGACACTGTGGTAAAAGGACCCTTTCCCCGTGTCACATGGGTCCCTTTGCACCTTCTGAAGGGCTTGGTCAGTGTACCTTGCCCTATTGAACAGGAGTTATCTATGGCCGAAATAGGGTACGCCCGTGTATCTACTACGGGACAAAGCCTAGACGCACAACTGAAGGCATTAGCTGACTGCGACAAGGTATTTCAGGAGAAGGTTAGTGGAGCAGAGGGCGACCGACCTCAGTTAAAGCTGATGTTGGAGTTTGTCCGAGAAGGTGACGTCGTGATAGTCACCAAGTTGGATCGACTTGCACGGAACACTAAACATCTACTGGAGATAGCAGAGCTCTTGGAGAAGAAGAGGGTCTCCCTTCAAATCCAGAATCTGGGAATTGATACAGGGACCCCAACAGGAAAGCTAATGCTGACGATGGTTGGTGCTATCGCTACCTTTGAACGCGAACTGATGTTGGAGAGACAAGCAGAGGGGATTGCCTTGGCCAAACAACGAGGCAAGTACAAGGGACGAAAGCCAACAGCCATGCTTAAACGAAACCAAGTCATACCGTTGTTAGAGGAGGGACTGCCGAAGCCTGAAATAGCCAAGCGTGTCGGTATATCTCTGTCGAGTGTGCAACGGATAGCAAGAGAGCAGCAATAGAGGTTGTTATGACGAGAAAGAAGAAAGTGATTATTGGGTTGATAGCGTTTGTGGCTTTCAACGCATATGTCTATAAGGGGGCTCATTACGTTCCAGTTGGCAAAATGTTGGAGCTTAGTGAGGAATGTCGGCTGCTGGTGGGACCTTCTTCAAGACAGTATCCATCGTCTAAATACTACATCGCTAGTGAAGATGAGTTTGAGAAGGAGCTAGACAAGTTGAACATCATTGCACAGACATCTTATCAATGTCGTCAGTTTACTCCAGGCAGTCATGATGATACCGAATGTATTTTTGCCACTTACTGGGAGTCTTCAACAGCATCTGCATCAGAGAAGACAACAACAATTGATGCAATGAAAATCTTCGGGGCAAGACACGGAATGGGAATGAAAGAGCATTCTGAACGTTGTTTCAAGCAAATCCGTGATATCAGTTCTAGCAATGATCGGAGATTGAAGTCTGAAGCTTATGCAAGGAAAGAGGGGTATGGATGGCGGAACGTGTTTCCTGCTCTCCACTGGTACTATGAGACATTCCTAAAATGGTAAGAGCAATTAGACTATTCCTCTTTCCTGTTCTCGTTATTGTTCAATCATGTCCGAGTTACGCGAACGATTGGATGGAACAGCTCAAGCGTGTTTATGCCTGGAGAGAAGTCTCCGGACTTTGCTACGCCAAAGCACCGACATACCAGGATGATTGGAACAAGATGAAGCTCATTCAAGATAAGCAGATCATCATTTGGCAACGTATGATTAGGGATGAGCTCAGAGCGGCCTTGGCCCCAGAGCAAAGAGCAACGTTTTGGTTTGAACAACTGGAAAACCTTGCCCAGGTCTGGGCACCAACACAAGTGAGAGGGATGGATTGCGGCCCAAGCGATATAGAGTTTGTGGGAAAGCGAATGATGGCAGATCCGACATTCGCAAGGGCATTAGATATGGTTGTTCAGGAAGGGAAAAACAAGTAAGAAACTGGGCCTAGAACGGCCCAGAACTTGTTACTTAACGTTGGGCTTCATGTTTACCATTGCCATTACCAATATAGCGTTGTGAAAACAAAGTAGTCTGCCATCCACTGCTGGTATAGATCTGTTCCCAGGTATATACCCACCCTCCACGAGTTTGCACGATTGTTCTTTTATCTCCTTCAATAGGAGTGTTTGGAACTGGAACTGATAGGGTAC
>NZ_JBKORL010000041.1:0-62583 GCF_047314525.1 Shewanella sp. BJSY2023SW007
TCGTATGAACACTCTTCATCGAGTTAAATCGTTTTGTCGATTTCTCAATGCCTGTGAGTGTCCACACAGATTGCTTGATATATTGTTAAAGAGCAGTACCGCGATGATTCTCATCGGGTCAGGGCTGCGTATTTTACAGAACCCTTTTTCAGCGTCAAGCCCTTTTTTATCTGGTTTCGAGTGAGTGATGATTTTATCTTCACACCTTTGAAACCAAGGCTTGTTGCCAACTACTGAACTTGAATTTGAACAGTTATTTTGTTCTCGTTCGCCGTGTCAGTGGGAGCGCATTATAGGGAGCTTGAACTTTTGTGCAAGGGCTTTTTTCAGCATTTTACGATCTTTTTTGAGGCCCTAGAGTTAGTCACACGTTAAGCACTTTTTACCCCCAGAGTTATCCACATTTGTGAGTTTGTGGAACAAAAAACGCGTTTTAAAAGCAACAAAAAAGGCAATCCGAAGATTGCCTTTAATGACTTACAGTGTGTTAGCTCAGTTTGCCATGACACTGTTTGTATTTTTTACCTGAGCCGCAAGGACAAGGATCGTTGCGCCCTACTTTCTCACCATCACGCACAACTGGAGTATGTGCGGCGACTTCGGCATCGTGTTCGGCTTCATTTAAAGCCTCAGAAGTGGCGTGCTGATATTGATGTTGGATCCGCGCTTCTTCTTCACGACGACGGGCTTCCATTTCATCTACATCCGATTGAGCCTGTACCTGAACCTTGGACAGAATACTAATCACATCGTGTTTGAGTGACTCCAACATCTGCTGGAACAACTCGAAGGATTCACGCTTATATTCCTGTTTGGGGTTCTTCTGTGCATAACCACGCAGGTGAATACCCTGACGCAGGTGATCCATGGCCGCCAAGTGCTCTTTCCACAGGCCATCCAGAGTCTGCAACATCACGGCTTTTTCAAACTGACGCAGCACCTCATGGCCCACCATCTGCTCTTTGGCCTCATAGGCCTTGAGCCAAGATTCGATGATCCGCTCACGCAAGGTCTCTTCGTGCAGGTCTTCTTCTTTATCCAGCCACTCCTGCAGCGGCAAGTCCAGTACAAATTCCTGTTTGAGTCGCTGCTCGAGGCCGGCAACGTCCCAGAGCTCTTCAACTGACTGTGGTGGAATGTATTGATCGATAACGCCTGTGATCACGTCTTCCTGAATATTCTTGATGGTATCTTCGATGCTTTCGGCATCCATCAGTTCGTTACGCTGAGCGTAAACCACCTGACGCTGGTCGTTGGCGACATCATCAAATTCCAGCAACTGCTTACGAATATCGAAGTTACGGGCTTCCACTTTACGCTGGGCATTCTCAATCGCACGTGATACCCAAGGATGTTCAATGGCTTCGCCTTCTTCCATGCCCAACTTCTTCATCATGTTGGCAACCCGATCTGAGGCGAAGATCCGCATCAGGCTGTCTTCCATCGACAGATAGAAACGTGATGAACCCGCATCGCCCTGACGGCCGGAACGACCACGCAGCTGGTTGTCGATACGGCGAGACTCATGACGTTCAGTACCCAGGATGTGCAAACCACCGGCGGCGACTACGGCATCGTGACGTTCTTGCCAGTCGGCACGGATCTTGGCAATCTGCTCCTCGGTTGGGTTTTCCAGTTCCTCAATTTCCGCTTTCCAGCTACCGCCCAAGACGATATCGGTACCACGACCGGCCATGTTGGTGGCCACGGTTACCGCTCCACTACGTCCAGCCTGAGCAACAATTTCAGCTTCTTTTTCGTGGAACTTGGCGTTCAGTACCTTGTGAGGGATCTTTTCCCGATCCAACAGGTTGGACAGCAGTTCAGACTGTTCGATGGAAACTGTACCGACCAATACTGGCTGACCACGTTCACGACAACCTTTGATGTCCTGGATAATGGCGTTGTATTTTTCTTTGGCGGTGAGATACACCAAGTCAGCCATATCGTTACGGATCATCGGCCGGTTGGTGGGGATCACTACGGTATCCAGACCATAGATATGCTGGAATTCAAAGGCTTCGGTGTCAGCAGTACCTGTCATACCGGCCAGTTTTTCATACTGACGGAAGTAGTTTTGGAAGGTGATAGAAGCCAGAGTCTGGTTTTCATTCTGGATCTTCACGCCTTCTTTGGCTTCCACCGCCTGGTGCAAACCTTCAGACCAACGGCGCCCCTGCATGGTACGGCCGGTGTGCTCATCGACGATGATCACTTCGCCATCCTGCACTACATAGTCGACATCCCTTTCAAACAAGGTGTGAGCACGCAGCGCGGCGTTAACATGGTGCAGCAGTGAGATATTGGCGGCCGAGTAAAGTGAATCCCCTTCGGCCAATAGGCCAGATTGGGTCAGCAGGAGTTCAATTTTTTCCTGACCGCGTTCAGTCATGTGAACTTGCTTGGCCTTTTCATCCACGCTGAAGTCCCCCTCACCGACATAGTCGTCCGAGTCTTCTTTATCCTGGCGGATCAGATTAGGGATCAGCTTATTGACCTTAATGTAGAGTTCAGAGCTGTCTTCTGCGGCGCCGGAGATGATCAGCGGTGTACGGGCTTCATCAATAAGAATGGAGTCGACTTCGTCTATCAGAGCATAGTGCAATGGACGTTGTACCCGCTCCTGCGGTGAAAACGCCATGTTGTCGCGCAGATAGTCGAAACCAAATTCGTTGTTGGTACCGTAAGTGATATCTGAGTTGTAGGCGGCTTTCTTTTCCAGCTGGCCAAGACCGGCGACGTTAACTCCGACTGTCATACCAAGGAATTCAAACAGTGGGCGGTTAGTATCGGCGTCACGGCGAGCCAGATAGTCGTTCACTGTAATAACGTGAACACCCTTGCCGGTCAGCGCATTGAGATAGGCAGGCAGTGTGGCGGTAAGTGTCTTACCTTCACCGGTGCGCATCTCGGCAATGCGGTTGCTATCCAGCACCATACCGCCTATCAACTGCACGTCGAAGTGGCGCATCTCGAACACCCGCTTGGAAGCTTCACGCACAGTGGCAAAAGCTTCAGCCATAATGTCATTAAGGGTTTCCCCTTTTTCAAGCCGGTCACGGAACTCCTGGGTTTTGGCCTTGAGCTGCTCATCGCTGAGTTGCTCATATTCACCTTCGAGCGCGTTGATCTTGTTGACTATCTTGCCCAGGGCTTTAAGGGTGCGGTCGTTACGACTACCAAATACTTTTGTCAGTAATTTACCTAACATCTGAATCACTTATTCTGTTGTAGGCCAAGCCTCTTACGAGTCTGGCGGCCAGTTCCAATTAACCTGCTTTGCGGTAGACGTACTTCTTGGGATCTATCTGCTGTCCACCCCGCAACACTTCATAATGCACATGAGGTCCTGTCGAACGCCCAGTGCTTCCCATGGTGGCAATTTTCTCGCCCTTGGCGACCACATCACCTACAGTTACTGACAAAGCTTTATTATGACCATAGCGGGTGCGCAATCCGTTACCGTGATCTATCTCCACCAACTCACCATAGCCAAACATATTCCCGGCCCATGTCACCACACCACCACCGGTGGCGATCACATCGGCTCCTTCTGTACCCGCAAAGTCTATGCCTTTATGCACAGTTCTGCGGCCATTGAAAGGATCATTACGTAAACCGTAGGGCGAGGATAACCAACCTTTGTTGATTGGCCGCCCTGATATATAACGCTCTTCATCTATATGGAGATTGGAAGCCACTGTTTCAAGCAGTGACAACTGAGCATTATTACTATCAATTCCTGATGCCAGCCGATCCATATCGGAGATCAGCTGCTCCAGCTCTATGCTGGTGCCCAGCTCGCTCAGGCCGCCAATACCTACCTCGGCGCCGAAATCGAACTGTTCTTCAAGCTGGTAATTCTGGGCAAGAGTTTGCCCGAGAGCCTCAAGCCGGGTCAGTTTGGCCTGCATTCTAGCGACATGTGCCACCAAGGTTGCCAACTGAGTTTCGGTTGCCTGCTTGAGTTCTTTGACTTGTTTCTGTTGCTGCTCACGAGCTTGGCGCTCGTTGTCGACGTTGGCCTGTTGCGACTCAAATCGCTCGGCGTTGTAATGATAGAGCCCTGTGCCCGCAGCGAGGAGCAATATAGGCAACAGCAACCAGCGTTTGCCAGGTTGCCAGCGCGTCACGCCATTCCGACCTTGAATAAAAACTGTTACACTCATAGCCTAATTCAGCCATCTTATTATCATAATGAAGAAGCTCCCTCAGCACCTCAGCCAATTACTGCATCAGTCGGGACGTCTGCCCGATCTGGCCGAGAAAGCGGAGCTTTTGTTGTATCTGAACCAGCATGTCAAACAACTGCTGTCAGGCCCTGTCAGCGAACAGCTGAAAGTCGCCAATCTGCGCCAAAGTGTGCTGGTTATTGAAACCCCTTCCGCCGCATGGGCCGCCAGGATTAACTTCCAAAAAACCAAACTTCTTGCCCAACTTCAGGCAGAAACGCTCCCAATGCTTACCGCTATTGAGGTTAAAGTCAACCCGGCACTGGCAACATCGGGGGCAAAACCCCAAGTGGTTCACAGACAGTTGAGTGAAACCGCGGCTTCACATATCAATGCACTGGCCGAACACACAGAAGGTGAGCTGGGCCAGAAACTAAAACGGCTGGCTGCATTAGCCAGCCGTAAAAGGCAGTCCTAGTTTTACGATTAAGCCATCACCACATTGGATGGCATCATAAAGCTGACAGGTACATCCGCTTCTTTTTCGAAGCTGACCAACTCCCAAGCATCCTGCTGGGCAAGCAGAGCCCGCACCAACCGGTTGTTAAGAGCATGCCCCGTCTTGTAGGCACAGAACTCTCCGACTATGGCGTGACCCGCCACATACAGGTCACCAAACGCATCAAGAATCTTGTGCTTAACAAATTCATCCTCATAACGCAGGCCATCGGGGTTGAGGACACGATATTCATCAAGCACAACCGCGTTTTCCATACTGCCACCCAATGCCAGATTGTTGGCACGCAGGTACTCGATATCACGCATAAAACCAAAGGTTCTGGCGCGGCTGATATCTTTCACAAAGGCGGAAGAGGAAAAATCCATCACCATATGTTGTTGACTACGGGCAATTTCAGGGTGATTGAAGTCAATAGCAAAGTCGACTCTGAAACCTTTGAAGGGTCGCAGTTCAGCCCACTTATCACCGTCTTCAACACGCACTGTGTGCTTGATCTTCAGATATTTCTTGGCCGCTGACTGATCTTTGATCCCCGCGCTTTGCAGCAGGAATACAAAGGGGCTGGCACTGCCGTCCATGATGGGGATCTCGGGAGCATCCACTTCAATAACGGCATTGTCGATTCCCAAACCCGCGAGTGCAGCAAACAGATGCTCAATCGTTGAGATGCGAACACCTTCATCATTGACCAGAGCCGTACACATAGTCGTTTCACGCACCTGCTCTGCCTTGGCAGCAATCTCCACTGCCGGCTGCATATCGGTGCGCACGAGTACGATCCCTGTATTGACTGGTGCGGGCTTGATAGTCAAAGTCACCTTATTGCCGGAATGCAAACCGACACCTGTGGTCTTTACTATTTTTTCAACAGTTCTTTGAAAAATCATTTAGTTACCCGTATTCATCTCAACAAAAAGCTCTGCCTTGGACGATAAAATCGACACTTCTCGGGCGCAGCTGGTCGGATATCCTAGCATAAATCGGCAATTTCACAAAAATTTACCTACCTTCGCTTCCTGGAAACAAAGGGGAACACCCAATTTACACCCGTGATAACCGCCAGTATCAGTCGGCTTGCTTACGCAAAAACGCCGGAATATCCAAATAATCAAGCTCGTTCTTATGCGGATTGGCCGCAGGTTGGGACGCCGGAACTGCATTGCTCTTGTGAGCAACAGGCATAGCAGCTTCTTCCTGAGGCATATAGGTTTCGACCTTGGGCTCTGGCACAGGTTCCTGGCGCGGAGCAGGTTTGGATACCAACTGGATGTCAGGTTTTCTTTCCGATCCTATGCCGGTAGCAACCACAGTAACCCGCAGTTCATCACTCATTTCTGGATCGATAACAGCACCGACAACCACAGTCGCATTGTCTGAAGCATAAGCCTTGACGTGGTTACCCACTGTCTCAAATTCTTCGATACTCATATCCATGCCGGCAGTAATGTTAACCAGCACGCCACGGGCGCCTGCCAAGTCGATATCTTCCAGCAGCGGACTGGCAACAGCCGCTTCGGCCGCTTCTTCGGCGCGGTCTTCACCACGAGCGACACCTGTGCCCATCATGGCGTTACCCATTTCGGACATAACGGTTTTCACGTCGGCGAAGTCGACGTTAATCAGACCGGGACGGGTGATCAGTTCGGCAATACCTTGCACCGCACCCAAGAGCACATTGTTGGCTGCAGCAAAAGCATCCAGCAGTGATGTACCACGACCCAATACCTTAAGCAGTTTCTCGTTGGGAATAGTGATCAGCGAGTCAACATGCTTGGCCAGTTCAGTGATCCCCTGATCGGCGAACGCCATACGCTTCTTGCCTTCGAAGGGGAAAGGTTTAGTGACCACGGCCACTGTCAATATCCCTTCTTCGCGGGCAATCTGCGCCACCACAGGTGCGGCACCTGTACCCGTACCGCCACCCATACCGGCCGCAATGAAGATCATATCCGAGCCCTTGATAGCCTCACGGATATTTTCACGATCTTCTTCGGCTGCTGCGCGACCGACTTCCGGGTTGGCACCAGCCCCCAAGCCCTTGGTGACATCTCGTCCCAGTTGAATAGTGGTGCCCGCGGCAGACTTACGCAATGCCTGGGCATCTGTATTGGTGGCAACAAACTCAACACCTTCGATGTTGTGTTTCACCATATGCTCGACGGCATTACCACCGCCGCCACCGACGCCGATGACCTTTATCACCGCCTCGTCAGAATGAGTATCCATGATCTCAAACATGGTTGAATTCTCCGTATTACCTGCGTTTACGTAAGTTAAAACTCACCTTTAAACCAGCTCTGAACCCGATTCCAGAGACTGGTCACCCCTTGACGCTCGGGTCGTTCAAACTGACGTTCGATAACCCTGCGCGCGCCGTAATGTAACAGCCCAACACCTGTGGAGTAGATGGGCTGATCCACATATTCATACAAACCTTTCACCGGCAGCGGTGATGCCACCCTGACCGGCATGCCGAAAGTGGCTTCGGCAACATCCACAGCCCCTTCAATAGAGGCGGTACCACCGGTCAACACTATGCCGGCGGCAATTTGATCTTCCAGGCCACTGTCCTTGAGCTCTTTGAATACCAACTCGAACAGTTCCTGATATCTGGGTTCAACCACTTCGGCCAGAGTATGACGCGACATGGTTCTTGATGGTCGCCCCCCCACAGACGGCACTTCTATGCTGTCTTCACGGCTCACCATGGAGCTGCGGGCACTGGCATGCTGCACTTTAATCTGCTCGGCATGCGACAGCGGCGTGCGGAAAATTTTGGCGATATCACTGGTTACCTGATTGCCGGCCACAGGCACCACGGCGCAGTGACGCAGAGCGCCATTGGTATACACAGCGATATCTGTAGTACCGCCACCGACATCCACCAGACAAACACCCAGATCTTTTTCATCATTGGTCAGTACCGCATCGGCCGAAGCGATACCGGAAAACACCAGGTCGTCCACCTTGAGGCCACAGCGTTCAACACTCTTGGTGATATTCTTGGCCATATCATTGGCGCAGGTGACTATATGTACCTTGGCTTCCATCCGCATGCCGGACATGCCGATAGGGCTGCGGATCCCTTCTTGAACATCTATTGCATATTCCTGTGGCAGTACGTGCAAAATGCGGCGCTCAGTGGGGATCTTCACCGAACGGGCCGTGTGGATAACGTTGTCCACGTCTTCCTGGGTCACCTCTTCATCATTGATGGAGACCATGCCGTTTTCGTTCTGACAAGCGATATGCTTGCCGGAAATGCTCAAATACACCGAAGACACCTGACAGTCTGCCATCAGCTCGGCCTGATCCAAGGCCCGCTGCACACTGCGCACGATAGAATCGAGGTCGTTGACCCCGCCTTTATCCATGCCGCGTGATGGATGATTACCCAGACCGACGACACTGATTTCGCCATCGGGCAAGACTTCACCTATGATCACAGCGACCTTGGATGTCCCTATGTCCAATCCGACGATCAGATTTCTATCTTGGTTCTTGGTCATTAATTAACGGCTCTCTTCTTGTGCGTCTTCCCAGCCTACTGCCAGACCCGTGTCATAGCGTAGATCCACTCTGGCGACACTCTTTTCCTGTTTAACCAACTCCGGATACACGTTGATAAAACGCTGTATCCGCGCCATCTTGTCCTCTCGTCCCAATTCCAGCATGATGCCGTTGCCCAAAGTCGCCTCCCAGGCATGTCTCGGGCTGAGACTCAATCTATCCAGCTTGAAGCTGTTTATCCGCAGCAGTTCATCCATCTGCCGAAAGGAGGTCAATACCTCCTGTGCCATAGGTTCAGGTCCCACCAACCAAGGCAAATTTTCCAGCCCGGGTTGCGGTGGCGCCAGAAACACCTCTCCGTGTTCATTGAGCCATTCATCCTGATTCCAGTGCGCCACGGCAACCTGTTCTTGCAGATAAACCTTCAGCTTGGCCGGCCATTCGCGCCGAACCGAGGCCCTGTATACCCAAGGCAGGGCCTCCAGCGCCTGTTGCACCTCGGCCACATCAGCGCTGAAAAAGCTACGCTGCATCAAGTCCTGCAAGGCGCCGCGGATTTCCGCATCCGTGGTGTACTGGCGCTCGCCTTTTATCGCCACTGCCTCAATGGGCAAGGCCTCGGCATCATTCAGCACCAGTCCCAATTTCCAAGCCGCCATGCCAAATGCCGCCAGTACCAACAGCAGAAAGCCAATCCCGCTGCAGAGATACCAATTGACTCCGGCAAGCCTTGCCCGGCCCTTGTGCAACCTGTCCTTCAGCGCCATGGTCCTGCCTGTTAGCTTGGCGGAAAACCGGCCATTATATAGGGCTGGTTTTCTTGGTCAAAAGATACTGTTTTCAAGCTATTAAGCGATGAAAATCTATTCAGAAATCGTATCTTTGTTATCATCACTAAACCCCAATTCGCTGCTCGCCAATTGGCGCGCCAGGGCCCCTATGTTACCTGCGCCTTGAGTCATCAGCAGATCGCCGTCCTTGAGTACATCCGGCAGTATCTCCTGCAACTGCTCCGGCGTAGCGACATAGATAGGGTCAACCTGACCACGCAATCTGATGCTGCGGCACAGCGCGCGGCTGTCGGCTCCCGCGATAGGTGCTTCACCGGCGGGATAGACCTCCAGCAGCAATAGGCCATCGACCTGAGACAATACTTCGACAAAGTCCTCGTACAGATCCCGGGTGCGGCTATATCTGTGTGGCTGATAAGCCATCACCAGGCGCTTATTAGGCCAACCGGCACGAGCCGCCTTGATAGTGGCTGCGACTTCGCTGGGATGATGGCCGTAATCATCAACCAACATCACCTCGCCCTTGGGAGTATCGAAGGCCCCCAGGTGCTGGAAGCGGCGGCCAATTCCCTGGAACTCCGCCAGCGCCTGCACTATGGCGGCATCATCTATATCATCTTCACTGGCCACGGCAATCGCCGCCAAGGCGTTCAGCACATTGTGCCGTCCCGGCAGATTCAGCAGCAGATCCAAGTCATCCCGGCCCTTGCGACGCACGGTAAAACGGCATTGAGGCCCTTCTTGGCTGAAGTTAAGTGCCTGCACATCAGCCTCATCACTGAAGCCATAGGTCACCATGTGGCGCCCAATGCGCGGCATAATCTCTTTCACCACAGGATCATCGATACAAAGCACGGCCACACCGTAAAACGGCAGATTATGCAGGAAGTCAACAAAGGTGGTTTTCAACTTCTCAAAATCGCCGCCGTAAGTATCCATATGATCGGCTTCAATATTGGTTACCACACTCACCATAGGCTGCAGATGCAGGAAGCTGGCATCACTCTCATCGGCCTCGGCGATAAGGTAACGGCTATGCCCCAAGCGAGCATTGGTGCCAGCACTGTTAAGCAGGCCACCTATTACAAAGGTCGGATCTCGCTCGGCCTGACCATAAACACTGGCGATAAGGCTGGTTGTAGTGGTTTTGCCATGGGTGCCGGCAATCGCCACCCCATGACGGTAACGCATTAACTCAGCCAGCATCTCGGCACGGCGCACTATCGGAGTGCGGCTGGCTCTGGCGGCCGCGACTTCCGGGTTATCCGCTTTAATCGCGGTAGAAACCACCACCACATCAACGTTGACCACAGCCTCGGCACTGTGGCCGATAATGATGCGAGCACCCAGAGCCGCCAAACGTTCAGTCACGGCATTTTCGGCAATATCCGAACCACTGACCTGATAACCTTCGTTAACCAGAACCTCGGCAATGCCCCCCATGCCGGCGCCACCTATGCCAACAAAGTGAATGCGACGCACCCGGCGCATTTCCGGGATCATGGCGCGAAGCTGGGCGTATTTCTCTGCTCTGTTATTCATCTATTTCCTTTCTCTGCCAGTTCGATACAGACCTGGGCGACTTTATCGGTCGCATCCAGCACAGCGGCCGCTCTGGCTCTTTGCCCCATCAAGGTCAATTCATTTCTATCACTGCCAAGCAGGGCCAGCTTATTCGCCAGCCTGGACACATCGACAATCGGCTGCGGCAACAGGAAGGCCGCGCCCGCATCCACCAACACCTGGGCGTTGCGGGTCTGGTGATCATCCACCGCATGGGGATAAGGCACCAACAGGCTGGGCAGGCCAACGGCCGCCAGCTCAGAAACGGTTAGGGCACCGGCGCGGCAGATGACCACGTCGGCCCAACGATAGGCGGCTTCCATATCATCGATAAACTCAGCGACTTTAACTCTGCCGTCCTGTCCCAGCTGCTGATATTCAGCTTCCACCGGCGCCTGATTGCCCTTGCCCACCTGATGCCAAACCGTCACTGACTGTGACTTGCTGACCTCGGCAACCACAGCTGGCATAAGGTCGTTGAAGACCTTGGCACCCAGGCTGCCACCGACAACCAAAATTTTCAGCGCATCCTGATGCTGGGCTCTGGGCTGTCCCCCCAGAGTAATAAGCTCCTGGCGAATAGGGTTGCCAACCACTTCGGCCTTACCCGGATCGAAGGTATTGGCAAAGGCGCACAGCACCTTGGTGGCAATACGGGAAAGCAGCTTATTGGTCATCCCGGGAATGGCGTTTTGCTCATGCAACACCAACGGAATACCGCTGAGCTTGGCGGCAACGCCGCCCGGACCGCTGGCAAAGCCGCCCATGCCCAACACCACATCTGGCCGAAATTCGCGGATAACCCTGCGCGCCTGAACAATCGAGCGCAGCACCTTGAAAGGCGCTGCCAGCTTGCGCACTATGCCGTTGCCGCGTACGCCTTTAATGTCAATAAAATCTATATCAAAGCCGTGCTGAGGCACCAAACGCGCCTCCATCCGGTCTGCTGTACCCAGCCAACGCACCTGCCAGCCCTGCTGTGCCAGGCGTCTGGCCACTGCCAACGCCGGAAAAACGTGACCGCCGGTACCACCGGCCATCACTAAAATACGTTTGTTATTCAAATTGTTACCCTTCATGACTTCAGCCTCCCCTGCACCGCCTGGATCAGGCTGAGACGCCGCTCATGATCTATCCGGATCAGCATCATGACCGCAGCCGTCATCACCCAGAGACTACTGCCGCCATAGCTGATAAAGGGCAGTGTCAGCCCCTTGGTCGGCAAAATGCCGATACTGGCGCCCACGTTCACCACAGTCTGGAAACAGATCCAGATCCCTATGGCGTAAGCCAGATAACCTTCAAATGCCCGATCCATGGCCAAGCATTGACTGCCGAGACGAATCGCCCGCAGCGCTACGAACAGTAGCACTGCCAGCACGGCAACTATGCCGATAAATCCAAGCTCTTCCCCTATAACGGCGAAAATAAAGTCAGTGTGCGCCTCCGGCAGGTATTCCAGTTTCTGGATGCTATTACCAAGTCCCTGACCAAACCAGTCGCCGCGACCATAGGCCATCAGCGACTGAGTCAACTGGTAACCGCTGCCGAACGGATCCTGCCAGGGGTCGAGGAAGGAAGTTACCCGCCGCATCCGGTAGGGCTCCAGCAGCACCAAAGCCACAAAGGCCATAACCCCGGTCAGGATCAGCGCGAAGAAGTCCAGCAAACGGGCACCGGCCAAAAACAGCAGCCCGACTGTGCCAACAAATAGCACCACCACGGTTCCCAGATCCGGTTGCATCAGGATCAAGAAGGCATAGACGGCAAAAACCGCAATCGGTTTGTAAAAGCCCTTGGCGTTTTCACGCACTTCCTGATGCCGCCTAACCAGATAACCGGCCATGTAGACCGCAAAAACAAACTTGGCTATCTCGGCCACCTGAATTCTCACCGGCCCCAGAGACAACCAGCGTGTCGCCCCGTTTACAGTGGTGCCTACTGCCAGTACGGCCACCAACATGACGCCGACCAGCAACAGCATCAGTGGACTCAGTTGCTGCCAGCGCTGCATCTCTACCTGCAACACCACTGCGGCGATCACCACGCAGCCCGCCAAATAGAACAGATGCCGGGTCACAAAATGAAATGGATTACCAGTCAGGCTCTGGGCTTCCGGCATAGAAGCCGACATCACCATCACAAAGCCAAAGGCGATCAACGACAAAACAGCAAGCAGCAAACGCCGGTCATACAGTTGCATGCCCTGCGATTGCTTTTCACCGAACCAGTCGGACCAGCGCCACTTGAGGCTGGTTCCGAACAGGTTAAGTTGTCGCTCATCACTGCTCATCCAGCGCCTCCACCAGATGGCGGAAGTCATCGCCCCTGGCCATAAAGTTACTGTACATATCCAAGCTGGCACAGGCCGGCGACAACATGACTATGTCTCCGGAACTCGCCAGTTCGGCAGCCTTGTTCACGGCTTCTGCCATGGAGCCAACCTTGATGGCGCCCTCTTTCAGCGCCGCTATCTTGTCACCGTCCCGTCCCAGGGTAATTAGGTGAGTCACAGAACCCAGCACATTGGCAAGCGGCCGGAAATCAGCCCCTTTACCATCACCACCGGCAATCAGGATCACATCACCGAGATAGTCACTGAGCCCTTCAAGTGCTGCCACGGTAGCGCCCACATTAGTGGCCTTGGAATCGTTGATCCAAGTGGCGCCATTCTTGACCGCCACCAGTTCACATCTGTGCGGCAGGCCTTTAAACTCGCGGGCCACTCTGGCCATGGCTTCTTTATCCACTCCTGCCGCATCGGCTAACGCCATGGCGGCCAGCAGGTTGGCGTGGTTATGGCTGCCGAGCAGCGCCACATCCAACAGATTCATGATTTCACTGCTGCCGTGGAAAATTTTGCCGTCGGTGATCCCCCACTCATCCCCTTCGGGGTTACCCAGACCAAAGCTATTGTTGTTCATGGGTGACATGGGCTGCGTTTGCGGATCATCCCGGTTGAAAATCGCCAGTCGACTCAGTTCATATAGCCGCAGTTTGGCCTGGCGATAGGCTTCCAGGTCGCTGTATCTGTCCATGTGGTCTTCAGAAATGTTCAGGCAAGTGGATGCCAAACATTTAAGACTATGGGTTGTTTCCAACTGGAAACTGGATAGCTCCAGCACATAGTGACTAACGTTTTCGCCCAAAAGCTCCAGCGCCGGCACCCCTATGTTGCCGCCGATGGCAACCTGTTTGCCGCCGGCTTTGAGCATTTCACCGACCAGGGTCGTCACAGTCGACTTGCCATTGGAGCCGGTAATCGCCAGCACACATGGGCCCTTGTCAGCTATGGCGCGGGCAAACAACTCCACATCGCCAATCACTTCTATGCCCATATCCAGAGCCGCCCTTACTTCGGGGGTATCCATGGGGATCCCGGGACTGATGATGATCTGCTCCGCCTGCACCAGACCACGGCAATCGAAGCCGCCAAAGCAAAACTCCAAATCCGGAAATTCATTTTTCAGCGCCTCGGCACCGGGAGGATTGCGGCGGCTGTCCATCACCATAGGGGCATAGCCCTGAGCCACCAGATAGCGCACCACAGACAAGCCTGTGGCCCCCAATCCCAACACTATGTGCGAACAGCGACTCATCATGACTGCTTACCTCAACTTCAGGGTGGCCAATCCCAGCAGAACCAGGAACAAAGAGATAATCCAGAAACGCACTATCACTCTGGGCTCAGGCCAACCTTTCAATTCATAATGGTGGTGTATGGGTGCCATACGGAAAATCCGCTGGCCCCGCAGCTTATAGGATCCAACCTGAAGGATGACTGACAAAGTCTCCATTACAAACACACCACCCATAATCACCAGCAAAATCTCCTGGCGTACCAGTACGGCCATGGTGCCGAGCGCAGCCCCCAGTGACAGCGAACCTACGTCGCCCATAAACACTTGCGCCGGATAGGTGTTGAACCAAAGGAAACCAAGACCGGCACCGACTATTGCGGTACAGACGATCACCAGTTCACCGGCCCCCGGCAGATGTGGAATATGTAAGTAGCTGGCAAATTGCGCGTGGCCAGAGAGGTAGGCAATAAGCGCAAACGCCGCCGCTACCATAACGGTTGGCATAATCGCCAAACCATCGAGGCCGTCGGTCAGGTTAACCGCATTGCTCGAACCCACTATAGTGAAATAGGCCAGTACTACAAAAAACAGCCCTAGCTGCGGCATCACATCCTTGAAGAAAGGCACCACCAATTGGGTTTCACCCGGCAGAGATGCGGTCGCGTAGAGATAAAAAGCCACAGCAATCGCCGCCAGCGACTGTAAAATGTACTTCCAACGGGCCACCAGCCCCTTGGGATCCTTACGAACTACCTTACGGTAATCATCGAGGAAGCCGATGAGGCCAAAGCTGCCCAGGACGAATAACATCACCCAGACATAGCGGTTACCGAGATCGCCCCACAGCAGGACACTGATAAAGATCCCCGCCAGCACCAGTAATCCACCCATGGTTGGGGTGCCGCGCTTACTGAAATGTGACTCGGGGCCATCGTTACGCACCACCTGGCCTATCTGCAGCAATTGCAAACGCTCGATCAACTTGGGCCCCCACCAGAGCGCAAAGCTGAGGGCGGTCAACAACCCCAGAATCGCTCTGAAGGTCAAATAGGAAAACACGTTAAACCCGGTATAAAACTGGGTTAGATACTCCGCCAGATACACCAGCATCTACACTAACTCCCCACGCCCGAAGGCTGATTTAAGGGCCTCGACCACACGTTCCATACGCATGCTGCGTGAGCCCTTGACCAATACAGTGACACTCCCTGACAACTGATTGATATATTCGATTAAATTTTCCACCAAACGCCCTTGGGTATCCAGATGTTCCGTACCAAACCCCTGGCTGGTGTTCTGGGTTAATTGACCGCAGCAAAACAGGGCATCTATCCCGGCCTCCCGGGCATACTCACCCAGCTCGCGATGCAAAAGGGGGGCATTGTCGCCTAATTCCCCTAAATCGCCCAGTACCAGAATGCGATTTCCGTGAATTTCGTGAAGCCAGTTGATCGCCGCCTTGACCGAAGCCGGATTGGCGTTGTAGCTATCATCGATCAGCTGCACCCGCCCAAGCTCAGTGGGCAGCATGCGTCCCTTGACCGGCTGCATCTGTTGCAAGCCAGAGATAATGCTTGCCATATCCAGGCCCAGCGCCAAGCAAACCGAAGTTGCCGCCAGAGCATTGGCCACCTGATGTCGGCCGGCCAGCGGCAGCGCCAGCGAATACTCCTGCTGCTGCCAGCAAAACGTGCAGCGATAACGCCCCGAGGCATCGGCCTGTAAATCTTTGGCCGTCAGTTCGGCTGCTGCGTCAATGCCATAGCTTAACTGACGGTAGCCTAACGCAGCCTGACGCATTACCTCGGCGTATCTGTCATCGGCATTGATAATGGCGCAGCCGTCCGGAGCCAAGTGATTGAAAATTTCGGATTTGGCGGCCGCCACACCGGCCTCTGAGCCAAACCCTTCGAGATGAGCGCTGGCGACATTGTTCACTAGGGCAACATCCGGGCGCACTATGGCCGAGGTGTAATCAATTTCACCCTTGTGATTGGCGCCAAGCTCAAATACCGCGTATTCGTGTTCAGGCTCCAGGCGCAAGGCTGTCAGCGGCACGCCTATATCGTTGTTGAAGTTACCGGCGGTGTAGAGCACCTTGGCATGTTGCGACAATATGGTCGCCAACATCTCCTTGACGCTGGTCTTGCCGTTGGAGCCGGTCAAGGCAACACACTTGAGTGATACCAGGCTGCGTACCATGGCCGCCAGTTGCCCCAGGGACTGGTGAGGGTCGGCCACCAGCAGCTGCGGCACATCGAGTGCCAACTCGCGGCTGACCAGGAGCGCTACGGCGCCATTTTTGACCGCAGTAGGGGCAAACTCATGGGCGTCAAAGCGCTCTCCCTTGAGAGCGATAAATAAACCTTGGGTGCCTATATCACGGCTATCTGTGCTGACACTCTCAATCAGCTGCATTGCAGCAGTTGCCGGAATCAACTTGGCATTCAGCGCCGTGGCTATCTGTTGCAGGGTCAAAGGGATCATGCCTTGCCTCCGCTAAGTTCAAACGCCAAGGCCCGCTCATCATAGTGATGACGGCTTCCTGCCACTTCCTGATAGGTTTCATGCCCCTTGCCGGCCAATAAAATCACATCTCCCGCCTCTGCCTGGGCGCAAACCTGTTTAATGGCTGTCACCCTATCGACACAGGAGAGTGCCGCCTCGGGGCGAGTCAGCCCGGACATGACTTCATCAATGATTGTTTGCGGCTCTTCACTGCGAGTATTGTCGCTGGTGACCATCAAGCGGTCGGCAAAAGCCTCGGCTGCACGAGCCATCAGCGGTCGCTTGCCCTTGTCACGATCACCACCGCAGCCAAAGACACACCAGAGGCGGTTGTCGGTATGCAGCCGCAGCGCCTTGAGCGCTTGCTCCAGCGCATCCGGGGTATGGGCATAATCCACCACCAGCGAAAAACCTTTTCTCGATGGGAAGCACTCCATCCGTCCAGGCACGGGCTTCAGGGCAGGTGACAACGACAGCAGCTTTTGCAGCGGATAACCCATGGCATAGAGCGCCGTCAACGCTGCCAACAGATTAGAAAGATTGAATTCGCCCAGCAGCGGAGTTTCCAGCACGCCTTTACCTTCCGGCCAGTGGATCTCGGCGCGTACGCCCTTGGCGTGATATTGAGAGTTAACGGCAACAACTGCCGCTCTGGGATCTTGCTTAATGCTATAGCCGAGCGACTTGGCCTTGGGCAGTTCCTCGAACCAGGCCTGCCCTGTGGCGTCATCCAAGTTAATTACGGCGTGTTTGAGACAGGCAAACCGCATCAGCCTCAATTTGGCGGCGGCGTAAGCCTCCATGGTCTGGTGGTAATCCAGATGATCCCGGCTCAGGTTGGTAAACACCGCCACTTCAAAGGGCGCGGCTTCTACCCGTCCCTGCACCAAACCGTGGCTGGACACTTCCATGGCGCAGACGCTGACATCCATCTGCTCAAAAGCCTTGAGCTGGGCCATTACGGCCAAGGCATCACTGGTAGTATTGGTCGCTTCCTGGAGTTCACCCAGCAAACCGTTCCCCAAAGTGCCCATGACACCGGCCTTTTCGCCCAGCAAAGACACCCACTGGACGATAAGCTGGCTGACAGAAGTCTTGCCATTGGTGCCGGTGATCCCCACCAGGCGAGGCTTGACCGCGTGAATGCCATAGAACTGGGCCGCCAGCGCCGATAGCTGCCGACTCAGTTGAAAAAAATAGATGGTTAAGCCTTGCTCCCGCTCCACCTTGCCGTGGGCATCCGGATCGTCCGTATGCAGCAAGGCAGCCGCAGCTCCCTTGTTGAAGGCGGCGGCAACATACTCCCGACCATCGGCCTGATGTCCGGGAACGGCCACGAAAAGGCCACCTTCAACCACTTTCCGACTGTCGAGACAGGGCTCGGCCACCGTCTCCGCGCCGGAGTAATGAAACCAGGGAGCCAGCAGATCCCGCAATAACATCATTCTGCTCTCCTAGGTACCTGAGCCAGTTGTACGCGAGCATCATCACTCACAGGCTCCACATTCAACATCTGCAACGCGCCGGACATCACCTTGCCAAACACAGGTGCCGCCACCACGCCGCCGTAATATCTGTCCCCTTTGGGCTCGTTGATCACCACTACCATGGCAAGCCTGGGGTTGTTTGCCGGCGCGACACCGGCAAACAGGGCAACATAGTCATCGCCATAGCCACCGGCTATCGCCTTACGACTGGTGCCCGACTTACCGGCAACCGGATAGCCTTCAATGTGCGCCCGAGTACCTGTGCCGCCCTTCTCGGTCACGCCCACCAGCATGTTGATCACATCGCGGGCCACATCCGGGGCTATCACCCGGGTGCCTTCCGGCGGTTGCTTCAGTTTAAGAATCGATACCGGGTAAAGTATGCCGCCGCTACCCAGAGTGGCGTACATGCGCGCCAACTGCAGCGGAGTGGCTGTCAGGCCATAGCCGAAGGACAGAGTCGCCCGTTCAAAGTCAGACCATCTGTGTCTGTCCTGCACCAAACCGGCACTCTCGCCGGTCAGGTTGATCCCTGAATAGTTGCCGAGCCCCATGGACTGATAGGTACCCAAAAGCTGCTGCACCGGCATTTCCAGCGCCAACTTGCTGATCCCCACGTTACTGGACTTGATCAAAATCTTCGCCAATGACATATCGCCATAGTTGCGGACATCCCGCACCTGCCGGCCACCAATACGCATCCAACCGGGTGATGTCGGGATCAACTCATCATTCTTGACGATCCCGGCCTCCAGCGCCGCCACCACCACAAAGGGTTTCACTGTCGAACCCGGCTCAAAGGTGTCTGTCAGGGCGCGGTTACGCATCCTGTGACTCTGCAGGTTTTCCCGCGAGTTGGGGTTATAGGAGGGAGTGTTAACCATCGCCAGCACTTCGCCCGTGTGTACATCCAGTACCACCACGGAACCGGATGTTGCCTGGTTCATTTCGGTGGCCCGCTTGAGCTCACGGTAAGCCAACTGCTGAATACGCTGATCTATGCTGAGCACCAGATCATTGGGGCTCTCGCCCTCCTGGATGATATCCAGCCGCTCAACCACCCGGCCGTCACGGGACTTACGCACCTTCTGCTTGGAGGGAGTGCCGGTCAGCCAGCTGTTGTAGGTGTTTTCAATGCCTTCGATGCCGACATCATCAATATTGGTGATCCCGACCAACTGAGCGCTGATCTCACCGGCCGGATAGTAACGGCGTGATTCAGACTTGAGGTAGATACCGGGTAGCTTCAACTGCTCGATATAGTGTGCCACCGCCGGGGTAACCTGGCGCTTGAGGTAGGTAAAGCGTTTCTTGGGGTTGGACTGCACCCTGGCCAACAGGTCATCCAGCGGCTCGTGCAATACATCGGCCAGCGCCCGCCAGCGGCGCATATCATTGAAGCCATCCTTGTCGTGAACCACCTTGGGGTCGGCGTAGACGGCACGCACAGGCACACTGACGGCCAGCATCTCGCCGTTGCGGTCGGTAATAAGCCCTCTTTGCACCTGGTTGGAAGTGGTGCGCAGAGTACGCATATCACTCTCGTGACGCAGTTTTTCCGGTTCTATTACCTGGATGTAGGCGGCGCGTCCCACCAGTGAGACAAACAACAGGCAAACAAAAGCCACCACCACCTGCAGTCGCCAGTGGATCAGTTGGGGCTTTTGAATCCTTTTAGCCTGTTTTCTCATGGAAGTCTCACTACCACCTCTTCATTGGGTAAGGGCCTTATCATGTCCAATTCCTTGGTTGCAATCCGGGTTATCCTGCTGTGCTCCGCCTGCGACTGTTCTTCCAGTAACAGGTTGCGCCACTCGATATCCAAGCGATCTCTTTCCTGTAACAGCTTGTCCAACTCGCTGGTCTGGGTACGGCTGATGTGGCTGGTATATACCACAGCAACCGCATTCCCCAGCACCAGCATGCCCAGCAAGAGGATCCATTTGTGCTGCCAAAGATCCCGCAGCACTATACGCGCTAGATTGAGTTGCGACTTACTCACCGCCACCTCAGTAGGGCAAACGCTCGGCAATTCTGAGTACAGAACTGCGGGCCCGGGCATTAACGGCAATCTCTTCATCCGACGGTTTCAGCGCCTTGCCTATGGGCAACAACTGCCGTGAGCGATTAAGCTCAGCCTCGGTCACCGGCAAGCCGTAAGGTACTTCCTCACCTTTGCTGTGACGGCGGATAAAGCGCTTCACCATACGATCTTCAAGAGAATGGAAGCTGATGATCGATAACCGTCCCTTGGGCGCCAATACCTTCAATGCCCCTTCCAGCGCCTGATCTATTTGATCCAGCTCGCTGTTGATATAGATGCGAATCGCCTGAAACACTCGGGTTGCCGGATGCTTGTTGCGCTCTTTGTGTTTAGTGATCCTTTCGATCAAACCAGCCAGATCTTTAGTGCGTAAAAACGGCTTCTCATCACGATCGGCGGCGATACAACGGGCGATATGACGGGCGTTTTTCTCTTCACCATAGGTTTTGAACACCCAGGCCATATCTTCGATCTCGGCCCTGGCGAGCCACTGGGCCGCTGTTTGGCCCTGGCTGTTATCCATCCGCATATCGAGTGGGCCATCGCGCAGAAAACTAAAGCCACGTTCGGCATCATCCAGTTGCGGCGATGACACACCGAGATCCAGCAAGACGCCGTCTATCTTGCCCACCAGTCCCAGTTGCTCAACATAGTCAGCCAACTGGCCAAAACCGCCATGGACTATGGTGAAACGCGGGTCATCGGCAAACTGTTTCGCGGCTTCAATGGCCGCAGGATCTCTGTCAATGGCAATCAGCCGCCCCTGTTCACCCAGGCGGGAAAGGATCTGACGTGAGTGTCCACCCCGACCGAAAGTACCGTCGATATAGATGCCATCTGGGCGGATATTGAGCCCGTCTACCGTTTCTTGAAGCAGGACAGACAGGTGGGCAAAGTTTTGGCTCATCACTCTCTTCTTTAATCTGGTCTCACTCATCAGAGTGAAAAATCGGCCAGCCGCTCACTGGCGGTCAATCCCTGGCTCTTAATCATCTCCAGGCTGTCGGCCAACTGCTGCTGCCAGACCTGTTCATCCCAGAGTTCGAATTTGTTCAACTGCCCGACCAACATGGTCTTCTTTTCCAAGGAGGCATATTGTCTGAGCGGCGGAGTCAACAAAACCCGGCCATTGGTATCCAACTCACACTCCTGGGCATAACCCAGCATCAGGCGTTTCATCGCCCGCTCCTGCGGTTGGAAATCAGACAAGCCGAGCAGTTTGTCGGCAACTTTGTTCCATTCGTTTACCGGATAGATCAACAGACAGGGAGATTGGATATCCACAGTGATCACCAGCTTGCCCTGATGATCGGCATGCAGAGGCTCGCGGTATCGCGTTGGCATAGCGATCCGCCCCTTGGCATCCAGATTCAAAGCACTTGCGCCGGAAAACACTTGGTTTCATCCTTGCTCAGTTAATAGATCCACAAATATCCACAAATTCCCACAGATGCTAAGTTTAGGGACAGTCAACAAGGATTGTCAAGCAATGCAAACTCGAATAAAGCCAGTCACCAAGCGGGTTAGCAGCGTGTCACAACATTTTTTGCATTAACGAATTCCAAGTGGCAAAAAGTGGTGCAAACGCACCTGTCAGGGGAAAATTTCGACACAGGTCAGGAGGATTTTCACAGTGAAAAGAAATGATTGTGGAGAAGTTTCCCAAAAATGAGCATGTGAGTAATACGATCCAGCGCAAACTTTGTCATGACTCAAAAGACCCAGAACAAAACACTAAAGGAACAGAAAAACAGTTTGTCACCCTTATAACCTAACGCTGTCAGGTCATGCAGCGAACCGCTATTGTGAATACAAAGAAGCAATTTATTCTTACCCCAAAAACCCAAGGAACCAGAAAGAACAATAACAGTCTAAATTTTAAACACTCCTGGCCGATAAAAGGATATGAGGCTTACAGGCAATGCGGTGTTCAACTGGAAAAACATCGTAAAATCAGGGGGGACATCATGGGATTGGACAGCATTTACGCCATGTTGGCACGCCCGGTCAAAGCGGTATTTCAGCCCAAACGCGAAGTGGAGCAGGTCAAAACCAGCTCCGCCATAGCGCCCGACAGCCACGAAGCCCCGCAATCGCAACTGCCTCCCGAGATAGACAAACGTGAAAAAGTCGCTGATCGCCGCAAAGAGCAGAAAGGCTTTGCCCGCGAGCGGCGTAAACATAACCGCCGCCAGGAAGATGAAAAAAGGGATGAGTCCAGGGCGCAAGAAGAAGGCAAGGGTAAGATCATAGATATCGATGTCTGACCTTGCCTATGAATGTCATTGAATCAAGGCTTCACAGCTGCGCCGCCACCCGCTGGCGTATCTCGGCCAAATTGGTTTCACGAAGCAGTTTGCCATCCTCATAAACGGTTTGCAGCAGCCCCTGGGCTTCTTCAGTCACCGAAACATCGTCTCGCAGCACCAGCTCACCGTCTTGCATAACCACTTGCAGTAGCCCCTTGGCAGAACGCTTTTGGCTATCAGTCTTGGGTGCCTTGAAAATCGCCAGCGGCTCGCCGTCTTTTATCACGTGGGTCGCCTTGACTGCCGAGCCATGGGTATCTCGGGTGACATATTGATAGCTGTATGAGCCAATCCCCAGCACGACTTTGGAAGCAAAACCTTTATCCATCAAACGCTGCAGTATTTGTCGTTGACGCTCGAGCGTGATGGCATCGCCATAAATGGCACCCACATGGTTATCCAATAGCTTGTAACCCTTGTCAGTCAAGGTGCCGCCAAAAATCTCCCACAGGCACTCTATAAGCCCCTTCACCTCGCAGGCCATCAGGGTTTGGCGCTGCAGACCGATAAACTCACCATGCCAACTTATCGCCTCATAACCGTTATCGGCCGCCTTTTGCAATGCTTCATCCAGGCCGCATTCGCGGATAAGTGATTCAGGCGCCAGCTTATAACCGCTGAGAATTGTCACAGGGTCGCCGGAGTCGGGGCGGATCACCAGGGTGCCGTCACGCTCGAGGATCTCCTGCTTGAGTTCAGGTAAGTATTGAGTCACCAGAGTCCAGAAATCCCAGGTATCGGACACCACACTGAGGATCCCCTTGGGAGACTGGGTCTGCATCAGATAACGGAAGAAGGCGATCTCCCCTTCGAGGATCCAGGAACAGGTCACCGAGTGCTCGGTGGCATCCACTGAGGCGCCGACCAACTCCTTATCGACATCGGCACCATAGTACTTCTCGGCAAACAGCACCGCCGGAATGGTGTCGGTTCCAACAAAGCCGCTGGCCAAATGGCCAAAACCACTCATGGCAGCGGCCTGCTTACCGAACATGCCGCGAAAACTGAAGTCATGCCCCTGAAACGCTACCATCTCGGCGGGCAGGCCTGTCTTGTCGGCGAACTCTTTAAAGGTGCGCAGGTAAGCAACGGCCGTGGTGGCACTGGTTTGTATCGGCCAGTTTTCACAACTGAGCACGGTTTCTATCATGTTGGTCAACCAGGGGAAATCCGGATGGGTGTTGACTATAGTCAACGGCGGCACCAGATAAGGCACCAGAGTCCCCTCTTCCAGCGCCTTGATCCTCAGCGGTAAATACCCAAGGTCGTGGAGTTTTTCCAGGTAAGAGACATCGACACTGTACCCCAGCATGGCACTGAGAATGCGCTTGTGGGCGGCCACGGCCTGCGCCTTGGGCTGACGAAAGAAGCTGTCCCACTCCTCCATTAAATAGCTCTTGATAAAATACTGCAGTCCAACAAAGGCAACCTTGTCATTGTCCATTATGTTGGCATTGCGACCGCTGCGGGAAGTGAAGTTGGCATACACCTCGGTCACCTGAGGATGATAGGCGCGACCATGAAACTCTTTGTAGACATCCTTCTGCATTGAGGGGGCGATGATACTCATAATAAACTCCTTTTATTCAAACAGTTTCAAGGTGTGCAGCTCAACAATTTGCGACTCAAACGGATGCAATGGGCACACTGAATCTGTGGTAAACACGGCATCAATCAAACCTTCCAGCGGCTCTATTCCGCGAGAAAATAGGCCATGGGTCACATAGAGTCCCACTCGGGCGGCGCCTTTTTGTTTCAAAAGCCGCGCCAGCTCGATAAAGGTTCTGCCACCATCGCAAATATCATCCAGGATCAGCAGACTGCGGCCAGCAACATCGGCGTTCAACTCGGATGCCAATATGGCGCCCGTCGCCGGATCCCGGCGTTTATTGGCCTGAAAGACTTCGGCCTCAATCCCAGCGGCACTCAGCGCATCGGCAACCTTGGCAATCTTGTGGCTGGCACCCTTATCAGGCGCAAGCAGTGCCGCCTGGTGGGTTTGCAGCCACTGCTTCAGCTGCGCAAACTGACAAACCAACTGCGCCTGATGTACCTGCTCGGCCTCAAGCAGTTGCTCACTGACCGCCGAGTGCAGATCCCAGCAGCGGATCTGGCTGAAGCCGGCATTTCGCAGCAACCCCGTCATCACGGCGGCGGAAAAAGCCTCACCGGCGACGCAAACCCTGTCTTGGCGGGCATAGGGGAAATAGGGAAGTTGCAGTGAAACCTGAATGCCGGGGGCGGCGCGGTCCAAAGCATCTTTGATCAGCAGCAGCTGCATGATGGCATCACTGCTCTGCAACCTGGCACAGATAATCGCGCTCTGTACCTGTTGTCCATCAAAACCTGCCAGACGCACATGCTGCTCACCACCGGCAAACTGCCATTGCTCAACAGTCAACGCCTGTCTGGTCGCATCTTTGTTTACTAGCTCAATACTGATATCCATATCGCTCACCATTAAGTGTCTTATTGACACTTAATCTAAAACAGCTAGTTAGAGCAGTCAAGTTTATTTTGAGTCAAAAGGACACTTATATAAAAAGAAAAATTAAAACAATGGATAAGACAGTGGTAAACCAAAGAAGCTCAAATGACGTTTCAAGCTTCCAGGTTGCGTACAAAGCGATAATCGGCGGCTTCAGGCAATACCCGGTAGAGCTGGGGTGGGCGACCGACTTCGACCCGGCCCTCTCCACAGGGGGCGAGCACGCCGGCCTGCTCGATTCGCCGCCGGAAAGATTTCTTCTGCAGTGGCTTACCCAGAATAGCCTCGTGCACTCGCTGCAATTCGGCCAGGGTAAACAATTCCGGCAAGGCAAAAGCCGCCACCAGGCTGTAAAGCGCCTTTTGGCGTAAGCGCTCCTGTGCCAAGGTTATGATATCGGCGTGATCAAAGGCCAAGTGTTCGGGCAGCGACTGCAAGCTGAACCAGCGGCTCTCTTCAGAACCTTCCATGACGGGCTCAAGATGGGGCATCAACGCATAATAGCTGATGGTGACCGACCAGCCTCTGGGATCCCGGCGGCCATTGCCTATACTCTGTAACTGCTCCAGGTAGGGTGGCACTATGCCGGTCTTTTGCTTAAGTTTGCGCTTGGCCGAAGCATCGATATCCTGATCCTGCTGCAGATCAATAAAACCTCCCGGCAATGCCCACATCCCTTTGCAGGGAAACCCGGAACGCTTGACCAAGAGCACACACAATTGCCCTTCTCGTACACAGAGCAGCACGCTGTCGACACTGGTCAGCGGCAGCGGGTAGTCATGGATATTGTATTGCGCCAGATATTCGGCTTCGGTCGTCACTGTCATGGCGGGCTCACTTTGGTGTCTTTGGGGCACTATTCTGAGTCACTATTCAATGGGAGACAATAACAGCCGACAAGAAACCGCCCGGCACATCACAGTTCCTCGGTTTCATGCCAGTGGCGACAACGGTCCACCGCCTTCTGCCAACCGCGGTAATAAAGCTCCCGCCGTCCTTCATCCATGGCCGGCTCGAAGCAACGTTCAACATCGCTCCGGTGAGAAAGCGCTTCCACCGAGTCCCAGAAACCACAGGCAAGACCGGCCAAAAATGCCGCTCCCATGGCGGTAGTTTCGGTCAAGGCCGGCCGCAGTACCTGAGTATCTGTGATATCGGCCTGGAACTGCATCAGGAAGTCGTTACTCACGGCGCCGCCATCCACCCTCAGCTGCTTGAGTGCAACAGCGCTGTCTTTACTCATGGCATCCAGCAGATCCCGGCTCTGATAGGCGATGGATTCCAGCGCCGCACGTATGATGTGGTTGCGGTTTACGCCGCGGGTCAATCCTTGCAAAGAGCCGCGGGCGTTGGCGTCCCAGTAAGGGGCTCCCAGCCCGACAAATGCCGGCACCAGATAAACCCCATTGGTATCTTCTACCTTGGAGGCAAAGTACTCTGTGTCCTGGGCATCACGAATAAGCCCCAACTCGTCCCTCAGCCACTGTATGGTCGCGCCGCCCATAAATACCGAGCCTTCCAGCGCGTATTGCACCTCGCCCTTGGGGCCTACAGCCACGGTTGTCAGCAACCCATGCTCTGAGCGCACCGCCTTGTCACCTGTGTTCATCAGCAAAAAGCAACCTGTGCCATAGGTATTCTTGGCCATGCCGGGTTCGACGCACAGCTGGCCGAACAGCGCCGCCTGCTGATCCCCGGCCATGCCGGCGATAAGAATTTCACTGCCCTCACCGGCAATCCGGGTTGTGCCATAAACAGCCATCGACGGCTTGACCTCGGGCAACAACGAAGCTGGGATGTCCAGCGCCTGTAACAGGGTCTGATCCCAGCATTGTTTGTGGATGTTGTAGAGCATGGTGCGCGACGCATTGGTGGGGTCGGTCACATGTACCTTGCCCTCGGTCAGCTTCCATACCAGCCAGCTGTCGATAGTGCCAAAGAGCAACTCGCCTCTTTCGGCCCGCTCGCGGGCACCCTCGACATTATCCAGCAGCCACTTAATCTTGGTGGCCGAAAAATAGGGATCCAGTAACAAACCTGTATTGTCGCGGACATAGTCCTCCAGCCCCTCGGCCTTGAGCTGCTCACAGATCTCCTTGCTACGCCGGCACTGCCAAACAATGGCGTTGGCAATCGGCTTACCTGTGAGCTTATCCCAGATGACAGTGGTTTCCCGCTGATTGGTAATGCCGATGGCCGCCACTTCGTCACTGTGGATCCCGGCGCGGGCAATAACCTCTATCAGTGTCGAACTCTGGGATGCCCAGATTTCCATGGGATCATGCTCGACCCAACCCGGTTGCGGGTAGTGCTGACTGAACTCTCGCTGGGAGACGGCCACGATATTGGCCTGCTGATCGAAAATAATCGCCCGTGAGCTGGTAGTACCCTGATCCAGGGCAATAATATATTTCTTTTGCACGTGAAAGCTTTCTTGGGTTGGCTGAATTAATTTTGTTGCCAAGGCTGATCGCCCCGGGGTAAGCCGATTTCCGCTTCGGGAATATCACACTCCTGCGCCGGGTAATACCAAACGGCGGCAATCTTATCGCCCCTCAAGCTATAAACGCCCATATTACATTGGCTATTTTGCTCGCCATCCTGCTGCCAGCTGACCTTTTCCAGGGTGCTGACATAGTTACCCGAGCTCAGCGAGCCAAGAATACTGGCCTTGGCCCCCGGCAAAGTTTGAAAATAGTCGGTCATAGCCGCGCCCAATTCCGCATGCCCGGAAGCCTGTCTGTCGACCTTGGTGATGCTGACATTAAACCAAGTCACCTCTTCCGTGGTTTGCGCCAACATCAGCTCAATCTTTTGCTCATTGAAACCTTGAATAAACATACTGACAGGATCTGACTCAGCCAAACTCGGCATTGAAATCAGTGAGATAGCACTGGCAAACAGAAGTGGATATTTCATGGGCTTATTATTCTTTTGTTGGCAATAGCATGAATATAAGCCCTGAGACCGGTCACGCCAAGTATAAAACAGCCTTAGGTCTAACCTTGGTGACCATCAAGCCGGTCTGGCCTACCTGACAGATATGAAAAAGCCCCGCTCGGCGGGGCTCTTGTCTCATTCCTTGGCTGGAATGGTATTACATCTTGTAGGTCACTTGCAGACCCGCCAACCAGACGTGGCCGCTGGCATCGCCCTGGAAGGCAACCTGAGCCAGGCCCATCAGCTCCTGAGTCTCGTTGATAGGGGCATCACCGTGGGCGTGGATATAGGTCAGCCCCAGATCCACTGTCAGGTTCTTGCTGGGCGCATAACCGGCACCGACACTGAACCAGAGACGGTCGGTATCTGGAATAGTGATGGTACGGTATTCATCGTCAACCGCAGTCTTATCCAAGGCCACACCGGCACGCAGCAACCATGCGTTGTTCAACTGGTAGCTGGTACCCAGAGCAAAGCGCCAGTTGTCTTTGAAGTTTTCTTCCTTAACCAGATCGGATTCCAGGCCACCGACCGGCTTCTGCTCGCCGGGGAAATACGCCACCAGCTTGTTGAACACGCTCCAGTCGGTCCAGTTGATGCTGGCGTGCATCGCCCAGTTGTCAGTCAACTGATGGTAAGAAGCCAGCTCGGCAAATGCCGGCAGCTCCAATGGCAAGTAGCCTTCAACCTCGGCAGTACCGCCTGTATACACCAGGCCGCGCGCCTGACCATCCAGATCCAGCTCAACGTGGCTGTGATAGGCGATGCCCAAACGGTGATTAGCATTGATCTGCCAGCTGGCACCCACTTGCCATCCATAACCGAAATCATCACCTTCCAGATGCTTAAGCTCAGTGCCGGCAGCAGGCAGACGCGAAGTCACCTCTGCAGTCAAGCCAGGGATAGCACGAACACCTTCAATCCAGCCGGGAACCGAAGCACCGATTTCACCGTCACCATATACGCCGCGCAGACCGGCACCTACAGTGAAACGCTCATCAATACGGTAAGCGATATTGGTATTCAGCTCTACTGTGGTAATGGCTGTCTTGTTACCAAAAATAGAGGCGGCATGAGCGGCCGGCAGTTCGGTAGACAGACCATAGTTGGAGTTCAGAGCCAGGCCCCAGGTCCAGCTGTCGTTGAGCTGGTTGGAGTAATAGAAGTTAGGTACTGCAGCATTATCGGCCACATCGAGCGCATCAGCATTCATTGTGATAGGTTGCGGCAGCAAAGGCGATGCCAGCGAAACCCGCCCCGTGGCGTCAACGTCCGGCATCACATAGATGGCACCGGCAGAGATCTGTCGACCTTCAAGATAGCTGAGCATGGCAGGGTTACGCCCCTGAACCGCTGGGTTATCGGCCATGGCCGCTTCACCGGCGAAGGCACGTCCAAGTCCGGTTGCGGAAGATTCCGCCAGTTGGAAACCCGCCGCTTGTACCTGAGTCGTTGCACCCACAAAGCTGGCCGCAATGGCGACAGCAATAAGTTGTTTCTTCATTGTTATTCTCTGCCTATTCATTTAGCAATTTCTAAATAGAGTAATCACTCCATTTTGTTGCGGCGCAGTTTACTAACACAGGATATCTTTGCAAGCAGAAGGCAAAAAACAGAGTAAAACACCACAAAAATCACCACTCAAAGACAGAAAGGTGACCAAAATCACTTTAAAAGTGCTTAAAACAGAGAGTAAATGGCATTAACGTTTGCTGAAAAGGATTAAAAAAACACAACAAAGTCATTATAAATTATTGAAAAATAACACACTTAAAATAAAAACCCATAAAAACACTTGTTCACTTAATTTAAACCAGACAAACAGCATAAATCACTAAGTATTCAAAGCTCTAGTCTGCCGCCCTATAGATAAAACAATCAAATGGTTGTTTTTAAATGACAAATTCTAGTTTAAGACGGTCAACATACTTGTTTGGAACACAAGAGAGCAGCCCAGTTACCAAGCCACTGGTCTGCTCTCGTACAAGCGTACGCTGAAACAACAGGCAGGATTAGGCACGCCAGCCCGGTAGCCCGGCTTCATAATCGGCGATGGCCTGCTCATGGGACAGAGTCAAGCCGATGGCATCCAGTCCATTGAGCAGCTTATGACGGGCAGATTCTGCCAGTTGAAATGCAAAGCGTTTCCCGGAGGGTGAAACAACCTGGCACTGCTGCAGGTCGACCTTGATTTCACTGCCTTCGGTCGCCGCCACCTCCTCAAACAACTGCTGCACCTCAGCGGCCTCAAGGATCACCGGCAATAAGCCATTATTGATGGCGTTGCCGTAAAAGATATCGGCAAAGCTGGGCGCAATAATCACCCGCAAACCATAGTCGGCCAGGGCCCAAGGCGCGTGTTCACGGCTGGAACCACAACCGAAGTTTTCCCGCGCCAGTAAAATAGAGGCTCGCTGATATCTGGGCTGGTTCATCACAAAGGCAGGATCCGGCTGCTCACCGGCATCATCCAGATAGCGCCAGTCGTGAAAGAGATGGACACCGAAGCCATCCTTGGTGACCTTGGACAGAAACTGTTTGGGGATGATCTGATCCGTATCCACATTGGCGCTATCCAATGGCACCGCAATTCCCTGATGAATAGTAAAAGCCTGCATTTTATTTCTCCTGGCCTGCGTAGCGGATATCGACAAAGTGACCGGCAATGGCTGCGGCGGCGGCCATGGCAGGACTCACCAGATGAGTACGACTGCCGCGCCCCTGCCGCCCCTCAAAGTTGCGGTTACTGGTTGAGGCGCAGCGATCGCCGCTTTCCAGGCGATCATCATTCATCGCCAGGCACATGGAGCAGCCCGGCAAGCGCCACTCAAACCCGGCCTCGACAAATAGTTTATCCAGCCCTTCGGCTTCGGCCTGAGCCTTTACTTGTCCCGAACCAGGCACCACTATGGCGGTCACGCCGTCAGCCACCCGCCGACCGCGGATCTGCGCCGCGGCGCTGCGCAGATCTTCGATACGTGAATTGGTGCATGAACCGATAAAGACCTTGTTGATGGCCACATCCGTCATCAGGGTACCCGGCGTCAACCCTATGTAATTCAGCGCCTTTTCCATACTGCCGCGCACTGTGGCATCGGTTTCATCGGCGGGGTTGGGCACAGGTTTGTCTATGGCCACCACCTGGCCAGGATTAGTGCCCCAGGTCAGTTGCGGCGCGATTTCACTGCCTTCCAACTCCACATAGGCATCGAATACGGCATCTTCATCGGACTTGAGCATCTGCCAGGCTGCCAGGGCAGCATCCCAATCGGCGCCCTTGGGCGCAAACTGACGCCCCTCAAGATAGGCAAACGTGATTTCATCCGGCGCGACCATGCCCGCCTTGGCCCCCATCTCAATCGCCATGTTACACAGCGTCATGCGCCCTTCCATCGACAGGGCGCGAATCGCATCACCGCAAAACTCCACCACATAGCCGGTGCCGCCATCCATGCCTATCTTGCCGATAATCGCCAGCACCACATCCTTGGCGGTAATGCCTTCACCCAGTTGCCCCTTGACCTCGACTCTCATGGTCTTGGCCTTGAGTTGCCGCAGCGTTTGGGTGGCCAGCACATGCTCTACCTCCGAGGTGCCAATACCGAAGGCCAGCGCGCCAAAGGCGCCGTGGGTAGCGGTATGGGAATCGCCACAGACAATAACCGTACCCGGCAGGGTAATGCCCAGCTCAGGCCCCATCACATGCACTATGCCCTGATTGGGGTGGTGAATGTCATACAGACGCACACCAAATTCGCGACAGTTCTGCGCCAGGGTTTCAACCTGAGTGCGCGCCATGGGGCTCAAGGCGTCCAGACTGGCGCTCTTGGTCGAGGTGTTGTGATCCATGGTGGCAAAGGTCTTGTCCGGTGCCCGAAGTTGGCGCCCGGCCATCTTCAGGCCACTAAAGGCCTGGGGTGATGTCACTTCGTGCACCAGATGACGGTCGACGTAAATAATCGGCGCTTCTCCCGCCGGCGTCGCCACCAGGTGGGCATCCCACACCTTTTCATACAATGTCTTGCCCATTACACCCCCTCCCGAATCGCATTGGCGATATAGTCGCCCATCTCTGCCGTGGTCTTGGCATTATCCCGCTGCTCCGGCGCCAGCAACTCACAGGTAAAGAAGCCATCTACCAGCGCCTTGCCTACGGCGCGCTCTATCGCTGCCGCCGCCTCTTCCTGCTGCAGGCTGTGGCGCAACATCAAGGCCGCCGACAAGATCTGCGCTACCGGGTTGGCAATCCCCATGCCGGCAATATCCGGGGCACTGCCACCGGCCGGTTCATAGAGACCAAAACCACTGCTGTTGATGGAAGCCGATGACAACAGCCCCATGGAGCCGGTCAACATGGCGATTTCATCGGAAAGTATGTCGCCGAACAGGTTGGAGCACAGCATCACATCAAAATCCCAGGGACGACGCAGCAATTGCATGGTGGCGTTGTCGATATAAATATGTTCCAGTTCTACATCCGGATACTCGCTCGCGACCTGCTCGACCACTTCACGCCAAAGTACCGAGCAAGCCAGCACGTTGGCCTTGTCGACCGAAGTTACTTTGCCGCGGCGGCCGCGAGCGGCCTCGAAGGCGATATGGGCGATACGGCGGATCTCGGCGCGGCTGTATCTCATGGTGTCAAACGCCTCTTCGCTCTCGCCCTCCCCTTGACGCCCCTTGGGTTTGCCAAAGTAGATACCGCCTGTCAGTTCACGCACGCACAGCACATCAAACCCTTTGGCCGAGATGTCGGCGCGCAGCGGCGACAGATGTTCCAGCCCCTGATGTAACTTGGCCGGTCTGAGGTTACTGAATAAACCGAAATGGCCCCTCAGTGGCAACAGCGCGCCGCGCTCGGGCTGTTCATTGGGAGGCAGTTTTTCCCATTTGGGGCCGCCGACCGAGCCGAACAGAATCGCATCTGCCGCTTCACAGCCAGCCAGGGTCGATGCCGGCAACGGGCAGCCATGGTTATCTATCGCTATGCCGCCGACATCATATTCGGCGTACTCCATTGCCAGACCAAAGCGTTGCTCTACCGCCGTCAGCACCTTACGGGCCTGGGCCATGACTTCCGGGCCTATGCCGTCGCCGGCCAATACCGCTATCTGATAACTCATACGCCACCCAACTCCTTTCTCTGTTGTATTTTCTGTTTATGATCCGCCACCTGGTCGGCGCGCTGAATAAGGTTCAT
Organism: Shewanella sp. BJSY2023SW007; assembly: GCF_047314525.1. NCBI lineage: Bacteria > Pseudomonadati > Pseudomonadota > Gammaproteobacteria > Alteromonadales > Shewanellaceae > Shewanella > Shewanella sp. BJSY2023SW007. Next base: position 33,114 of record NZ_JBKORL010000041.1, read on the forward strand.
CACATGCACCAGGGCCGCGGCCGAAGCCTCGACCACATCGGTAGCCAAGCCGACACCGTGGAAATTGCGCCCCTGATACTGAGCCGTGATATCCACCTGCCCCAGCGCATTCTGGCCTTCGCCTTTGGCGCTCAACTTATAGCTGCAGATATCTACGCTCTGGCCGCTGGCACGGGCTATCGCCTTATAGGCGGCATCCACAGGGCCATTGCCGGTGGCGGCTTCGGTCACTAGCTCACCGGCGGCTTCAATACGTACAGTGGCGGTGGCCATGCCCTCGGTAGAGTCGGATTGCACCACCAGCTGCTGCAACTGGAAGTGGTCGTCGGCCGCCGCTCGGCCCTCCATATACACCAAGGCTTCCAGGTCATAGTCGAACACCTGGCCCTTCTTGTCGGCCAGTTTCAGGAAGGCGTCGTACAGTTGATCCAATGAATAATCCTGCTCTGAATAACCCATCTGCTCCATTCGATACTTGATCACATGGCGACCGGAGCGTGAGGTCATATTCAGGTGATTGCGATTCAGGCCTATGCTCTCAGGCGTCATGATTTCATAGGTGTTCTGCGCCTTTAACATGCCGTCCTGATGGATACCGGATGAATGGGTAAAGGCATTGGCGCCCACTATCGCCTTGTTGGCCTGAATCGGCATATTGCATAACTGGCTCACCATGGAGGAGGTGCGGTGAATTTCCTGAGCCTTGATGCCTGTCTCCAGCCCCAGGATGTCTTTGCGGGTCGCCAGGATCATGGCGATCTCTTCCAGTGAACAGTTCCCGGCCCGTTCACCTATGCCGTTGATTGTACACTCAATCTGCCGGGCCCCCTGTTGCACCGCCATGATGGAGTTGGCGACCGACAATCCCAAATCGTCGTGGCAGTGCACAGAGATCACTGCCTGATCGATATTGGGCACCCGGTTGAACAGGGTTTGAATAATGCCGCCGAACTCGCTGGGAATGGTATAGCCCACTGTGTCCGGAATATTGATGGTGCGGGCACCGGCTTCGATGGCCGCCTCAACCATGCGACACAGATTATCTATCGGAGTCCGGCCGGCGTCTTCGCAGGAAAACTCCACATCATCGGTAAAGCGCCTGGCATACTTCACCGCCCCTACCGCCATCTCCAGCACCTGGTCGAAGGAGCGCTTCAGCTTGCTCTGCACATGGATATTTGAGGTTGAAATAAAGGTATGAATGCGGAACTGATCCGCGACCGACAAGGCCTGGGCCGCAGCGTCGATATCTTTCTCCAGTGCCCGCGACAGGGCGCAGACCCGACTGTTTTTGATGGTACGTGCTATGGTCTGTACCGACTCAAAGTCGCCGGGAGAGGAAACCGGGAACCCCACCTCCATGATGTCGACCCCCAGGCGCTCGAGAGCCATGGCTATCTGCAGTTTTTCTTTCACTGTCAGGCTGGCTGCCAGCGCCTGCTCGCCGTCCCGTAAGGTGGTATCGAAAATAAACACTCTGTCAGACATCTGGATTCTCCATTCAGGGGGTTCGATTGATTTTTCCCGTGCCAGAAACAAAAAACCCCGCGGTTTCTGGCGCGGGGTTTTGAGTTCTGGCTTGCTAATCGACGTGCAAGTCTAGCTCCTCCGCGCAGGGACTGCGAGAGTAAGGAGGAGGAGAGACAGTTGCATTTGTGGGTTCATTTAGCCGTTCTATACCAGATAAAAATTCGTTTAAAGTGGGTTTATATTCTTCCCACCGGGTTCAAGAAGTTCAATAATTAACTGCCTCCTTGCTCGCTGTCAAGCCTATATTTCTCAGCATCAGTTGAAAATTTCGGCTTAAAGTGCTGATTTGCACCATTCAAGCCTTGGTGATCCAAAGCTAAATAGATGAATAAAATCTTGCCGATAGCATCATTTTTGTGCCAAAAATGATAAAAAATAGTTATTATCCCAACACGGTTTCGCCCGGCAAAACTCACCTTCACTCAGCGGAGAAAAAATGGATTTTCGCCTCTTGGCACTGAGCTTGCTCCTGTGGTCATTTTCTTGTGTGCTTTGGGCCGCGGAGCGGTTGGACACTCTGGCCAACACCCTCTATCAATATCCTACGCTGGCGCTGACCCAAATCAACGAGCTTGAGCGTCAGACCTCAGAGTTGAGCCAGGCCCAAGTGCTGAGATTACAATTATTTAAATGTGAAGCACTCCTGCAATTAGGAGACAACGGCGCCGCCATCAATCTAGCCGAACTGGGAGAAGCCAGAGCCAAGCAACTCAGGCTGGAACAGGCAGACAGTTATTTTCAAATTTGCCGCGCCGATGCCTATGCCAATTTCGATGATCTGAAGCAATCACTGCTGTTACTCGATGGCGCCATTGAGCAGGCCAAACGCCACAATCAACCCCAGGCTCTGGTCAACGCCCTGAGACTCAAGGGCCAGCTGGAAAACGACCTTGGCAACTATGGCACCGCCATTGAAGATCTGCGCCTGGCGCTGGACATCTACCCGGATATCAGCAGTCAAAATCCGTCCTGGCTATGGCCACCTCTGGCCTATGTTTACGGCGACATGGCCAGCCTGATGTATTCCACCGGTGACCTGCGCCAAGCGGCCTATTATCTCAAGTTGGCACTGGACACAGATGAAGCCAAAGGCAAGGTGCGCCATGTGCTGTTATTGATGGCCGCCAGAGTCGCGCTGGCGCAAGAGAATATGGCCCAAGCCGACAGCCTGCTGAAACAGTCCAAAATTCTGCTGCCCGAGATAGGCTCACCGCTGGAGCTTGCCAACAGTTACAGCCAGATAGCCGTGATAGAACTCGCCAGGGGCAGAACCGAGATTGCCGATGAGTTAGTGGGTATTGCCCTGCAGACCTATGAAAAACAAGGCAAAGTAAACAACTATATGCGTGCTACCCGGCTATTGGCCAGGGTACGTCTCGCCCAGCGCAACGACGATGAAGGCATAAGGCTGCTGATGCAGGCGGCGCAGCAGGCCGAGCAGCTGCAACTGGCCGATGAAGTGGCCTATACCCAACAGCTTATCAGTGACTATTACGCCGAAAGAGCAGAGTTCAAACCGGCATACGAGGCGATGAAACTGGCGGCCCAGGCCGCAGCCGAGGCCCAAAAGCAGCTCAACAATACCCGCTTTATGCAATACAAGGCCAAGCTCAGCCAGCAGGAACAGTTGCAGGTAGAAACCCAGCAGAACATTCGTCTTGCCAGTGCCGATCAGCGCTCCAAACTGAGCCAGGCTTACGGCGCCATCTCTGTACTGGCACTCGCCATCATAGGTGCGCTGATCTGGTTGGTCAGTCGCCGTAACCGCTGGCAACAACCGAGTACCGAGGCACTGGAAAAACTGCCTGCGGCCCAGCAGCTGGATGCCATGCTCAGCAGTGCCAAGAAGGGCAACTACCCCTTGAGCCTGTTATTGCTGAGTACCAGCCATATACGTCAGGTGGATCTTTCCGCCCTGCAGCGGGCGCTGGAACAGAAACTCAGAGAGCAAGACAGACTGCTGCGCTACAGTATGGATGAGATGGTGATCCTGCTGCCCTACACCTCGGTCCAGGGCGCCTTGCAGGTCAGCGAGCAACTCAAGCCGATAGTGCAGAGCTGGCAAGTAGATCACTGTATACCTATTGGAGTCGCGACGCTGCAGCAGCCCGATACCCTGGATAGCCTGGTGAAACGTGCCGGCGTCAACCAACTCAGTCAGCAGAAAGCCGCCGAGCAACATCAGTCACCGGCGAGATAAGCCTCTATCTCGTCGAGGAACTGATCGCCAAAGCGGGCCAGTTTGCGCTCACCAACACCATTGACCGCCAACATCTCACCCTGGCTGGTAGGCAAAATCGCCGCCATTTCCGCCAGGGTTGCATCGTTGAATACCAGATAGGGCGGAACGTCCTGCTCTTCCGCTATGCTGCGCCTTAACTGCTTGAGGCGGGCAAACAGCTTGCGATCGTAGTTGAGTGGCGCCTTGCTGCTGACGTTGCGCCTGCGGGTAACATGCAAGTCAATTCTAGGTTCGGCCAACATCAGTGCGACTTCGCCCCTGAGCACAGGCCTGGCGGCCGGATTCAGGCGAATACTCGAGCCGCGGGTAATATCCTGGCTCGCCAGCCCCAAATGGATAAGCTGTCTGGTCACACTGAGCCAGTGTTCATGGCTCTTGTCTTTGCCGACACCCCAGGTGGATAACTTGTCGTGCCCCCGGTCGACCACGGCGGCCGATTTGGAACCTCTGAGCACCTCAATCAGCTGGTTCATGCCAAACCTCTGCCCCAAGCGATATATACAGGACAGCACCTTCTGTGCATCCTCGGTGCCGTTGTAGCGTTTCGGCGGATCCAGGCAGATGTCACAGTTGCCGCAGGGCTCCAGCGCCGGTTCATCGAAGTAGTGCAGCAACACCTGGCGGCGGCAGGTCTGAGCCTCGGCAAAGGCCGCCATGGTATTGAGTTTATGCAGTTCCACCTGTTGCTGCGGCCCGGGTTCACCCTGCTCAATCAGGTGGCGCACCCGGCCGATATCGGCGGGCTCGAACAGCATAAAGGCTTCGGCCTCGAGACCATCTCGCCCGGCGCGGCCGGTTTCCTGATAATAGGCCTCTATGCTCTTGGGCAGATCGTAATGCACCACAAAACGCACGTTGGACTTGTTGATCCCCATGCCGAAGGCGACCGTGGCCACCACTATATCCAACTGTTCCTTGAGAAATCTGTCCTGGACACTGGCACGCTCGTCGCCGCTCATACCGGCATGATAGCCTTCGGCTGCATAGCCCTGTAGCCGCAGCCTTTCGGCCACTTCATCGACCCGGCGGCGGCTGGAGCAATAAACAATCCCGGCGGCGCCGTTCTGCGCGGCAATAAACTGACGCAATTGATTGGCAGCATTGAGCTTTTCCGCCACAGTATAGCGAATATTCGGTCTATCAAAGCTGGAAAGAAGCACATAAGGGGCGATATTGAGCCGCTGGCAGATATCATCCCGGGTCGCCTTATCGGCGGTGGCGGTCAGCGCCATCACAGGCACGCCGGGAAACAGCTGTTTCAGGCGGCCAAGCTGGGCATATTCGGGGCGAAAATCATGGCCCCACTGGCTGATACAGTGCGCCTCATCCACGGCAAACATCGACAGCGGCAGGGATTGCAGCCGCTCAATAAACTCATGCTGCAGCAAGCGCTCCGGCGAGACATACAACAGGCGGATCTCCCCCTGATGCAACTGGCGCAGCACCTTGAAGCTCTGCTCCCTGGGCTGGGATGAGTTGAGATAAGCGGCATTGACCCCGGTCTGCAGCAGGCTGTCGACCTGATCTTTCATCAGGGAGATCAGCGGCGAAACCACCAGAGTCAGCCCTGGCATTAACAATGCCGGCAGTTGGTAACACAGACTCTTGCCGCCGCCGGTGGGCATGATCACCATGCAGTCTTCCCCGGCCATCACACGTTCAATCACCTGGCGCTGCCCTTCACGGAAAGTGCGGTAGCCGAACACCTGCTGCAAGGCTTGCTGCATAGGGTCTTGGGGATGATTTAGGCTCTCGGGAGCGATATTCAGCGGCTGATCCATGACTGTCTGTGTCCAAAGAAGAGGCCGCTATTCTAAATGAAGCCAACACCAGAGTGCCAGCCAAGAGGGGATTTTTCCGCCCGGACTAGGCAAACGGCCATATTAGCGTTAGATTGATTGCTCTAAAAAACAACAACAGCAGGAAGCCCTATGAGCCAGGACATTCAAGCCGAGGTACTCGCCAAGGTAGCAGAAGTATTTGATAAACATGTGCCTTTTCACAATCTTCTCGGCCTTGGGATCCGCCGATACGACGCCTCTGGTGTCGAAGTGGAGATCAAAATGAAGCCGGAGCTAATCGGCAACATACATCAAAAAATACTCCATGGCGGGGTTACCGCAACTGTGCTGGATGTGGTTGGCGGCCTGACGGCATTTTCCGGCTTAGTTATCAGTCGCGACAACTGGACAGTGGAGCAGTTGCAACAGCGACTGCAAACCCTGAGCACCATAGATCTCAGGGTCGACTATCTGCGCCCCGGCTGGGGAGAAGTCTTCAGCGGCACAGGTACAGTGATCCGCGCCGGCAACAGGGTCTCTGTCTGTCGAATGGAGCTGCATAATGAAAAAGGCAGCCATATCGCTTTTGGTACAGGGACTTACATGGTCGGCTGAGAGGCTGTTTAAAACTCAAACACTGAATCTGTTGTCGATAACTTGAGCCGAGGGGCTTTGCCCCCTACAATCGCCCTTCTCTCCTTTTCGTCATTGTGTAGTACCTATGCCTGAAACCGAATACCGCAAGGGGGTCATTCTCGCCCTTTGCGCCTATATTTTTTGGGGCTTTGCGCCGCTGTACTTCAAGTTGTTGCATCATGTCTCGGCCCCCGAGATCCTGCTGCACCGCATCATCTGGTCCTTCGTCTTTATGGGGATCCTGATGCAGTTTATCGGTGGTTTCGGGCAGCTCAGGCTGTTGCTCAAGCGCCCGAAACAGTTGGCGGTACTGCTGCTGACTTCGATTCTTATCGCCGGCAACTGGCTGCTGTTTATCTGGGCGGTCAACAATGATCATATGCTGGATGCCAGCCTGGGCTACTTTATCAACCCGTTGTTCAATGTGTTGCTCGGTATGCTGTTTCTGGGGGAGCGGCTCGGGAGACTGCAATGGGTGGCGGTAACGCTTGCTGCTGCCGGGGTGGTGATCCAACTGGTTTCTTTCGGCTCGATTCCGCTGGTATCCCTGGGGCTCGCAGCCTCCTTCGGTTTCTACGCCCTACTGCGCAAAAAGGTCAATGTCGACGCCAAGACAGGCCTTTTGGTCGAAACCGCGGTGTTAATGCCGGCAGCATTGGGCTTTTTACTGCTGGGCGGCGGTGAAGCCGGCGCCAATATGCTCAGCAACAGTTGGGATCTCAACCTGCTGCTGATGGCCGCCGGTATCATCACCACCATCCCCTTGCTGTGCTTTGCCGGTGCAGCAGTGCGGATCCCGCTGATCATGCTGGGCTTCTTCCAGTACATAGGCCCAAGCATCATGTTTATCATGGCGGTGACCCTGTTCGATGAACCCTTCGATATCGAAAAGAGTATTACCTTCGGCTTTATCTGGGCCGCCCTGGTGGTATTTACTTTGGATATGCTGCGAAAACGCTCTCGCAGGTAACAAACACAACCGGCCCGGATGGAGTTTCCGGGCCGGTTAAACAATATTCAACATTTATCCCGGCAGGTTCTGCCCCAGTCCCTTAAGCAAACTCTCCGCTTCAGGCATACTCAGCAGCAGGCTGTAACCAAGGTCGGTCGGCAATAACAAAACGCTATCTGTTTCCGTCAGAGCCACAAACGCTTTGCTGCCATCGTTGAGCCGATACCACCCCAGGGTGTAACCGGGCAGGCCTATGCCCTGAGTACGCATGCCAAGCCTGGGGCCACTGGCATCGCCGAGACTAATCACTTTCGCCTCTGAGACACGAAGATGCTCTGGAGCCAGGCTCTGGCCGTAGAAAGGCACCTCGACCACCAGGCTTTGAGCCGTCAATTCCACCTTGGATGCCTGCGCTTGCCAAAATACCCATACAGATCCCACCAGTGTTACCAACAGTAAACCCGAGGCGGCGCTCTTGGCCGTTGCCGGCATCTTTCGCCTGCGGATAAACAGCAAGATGGCCGCCAACATCAGTATCAAGGCGATAAAACTGCCGCTGGCGACGCCGGTCAATGGCGCCAACTCGTAACTTCCACTGTTCATTTATAGCTCCTTAACAGATAGGCATAAGTGGTCTTAGCTTAGGCTTCTGAGACATAATATGTCAAAAAATAAAATCTCACAGTAATAAAAAGCGTGCTCGACTAAAACTGAAATCAAAACCCGAGAAGAGCCTTAATGTGGTCTGCAAGACTTTAATCCAAAGAAGGAGTGGATGATTTTAAAATGCAGGGGATTGATATATAAACAGAATCCATGACCAAGCAACTTTGGAGAAGGTTTACACTACGGAAACTGTGGCACTCATTCGACTCGCAAGCAAAAGCCTAGAACTAAACAATCTGGTAAATAATCACGAGGCTGACAAGCACCTGCAAGACGAATCAAACAGGGACGGATACGGCGCCGGACAATGCCGATTTATATCCTTAGCCGCATCCCTACCTTTTCATTCCTGGAGGATTAAATTAACTCCTTGGTGGAATGATATTATTCTCTTCCGTCAACCCAATTGAGGCCATCCAGGATTCAAAGTCCACCATATTCCCCGGCAGGACTATCTTGCTGCCAGGCTTACTCAGACCGCTGAGCTGCGCCAGATACTGTTCACCCAGTTGCATCCGCAATGCGTTTTTGCCACCGGGCGCAGCGATCACTTCGGCCAACTTTTCTATCGAACCTGCAGTCGCGCGGGCAATCGCCAGTATCTCCTCGGCCTTACCTTCAGCCTCGTTGATTCGGCGTTGCATCTCACCCTCTGAGTGGTTGATCATCTCCTGCTTCAAACCCTCGGAACGATTGATCTTGCTCTGCTTATCACCTTCGCTCTTGGCCAACAATGCCCGGCGTTCACGCTCGGCATTGACCTGCATCTCCATAGCGTTTTTCACGGTTTCCGGCGGCGTAATATTCTTGATTTCATATCTATGCACCCGAATACCCCAGGAGGCGCCGGCCTGATCCAGTACCTCTACCACCTTGGCACTAATCAAGTCGCGCTCTTCAAAGGTGCGATCCAGCTCCAGAGTACCTATCACGGAGCGGGTGGTTGTCTGCGCCAGTTGAATAGCCGCATAACGGTAATCGGTTACCCCGTAGCTGGCCTTGACCGGATCCACCACAGAAATATAGATAACCCCATCGACTTCGACATTCACTTCATCGCTGGAGAAACACTCCTGAGGCGGCACATCAATAGTTTCTTCTTTCAGGTCATGGATATAGGCGACCTTATCGATAAAAGGCAACAAAGCGTGGAAGCCGGCATCCAGGGTCATATGATATTTACCCAAACGCTCCACAATGTAGGCAGATTTGGTTGGCACCAAGCGAATCGACTGAAACAGCTTGATGATAAAGACCAGGAAGATAAGCCCCCAGATCCCCAGTACTATCATGTCGGTATCTATCTGTCCCAGATTCATTTGCGCGCTCCTTTGCTACCGGCAGCTGTATTGCTGACTTGCTGAATACCCTCGAAAAAACCTTCCATCTTCGCCAGTTCAGTAGGAACCACAGAAATATCTGCCTTCTGCAATATCTCACCGACCTGTTCGATAAACTGTTCTTTCAGCTGCATGTTCATCGCCTCGTTCCCACCGTTGACCGCCAGCGCCTTGGCAACCATGGCCATACTCTCGGCCTGGGCGTTGGCAACAATCGCAATCTCCTGCGCCGTACCCTGAGCCTCGTTAATGCGCTTCTGCTTCTGGCCCTCTGAGATGTTAATCGCTTCCTGACGCTCACCCTGAGACAGGTTGATCATCGCCTCTTTCTCGGCGCTGGCCAGGGTGATTTCAGCGCGCTTGCGGCGCTCGGCTTCCATCTGCTTCTCGAGGGTGTGGATCACATGCCTGGATGGGCTGATATTTTTGATCTCATATCTGAGCATCTTGATCCCCCAGGGATCGGACGCCTTGTCGATTTCGCGAACAATCGCCTCGTTGAGCGCGTCACGCTCTGAGAAAGTTTGGCTCAGACTCAGTTTACCTATCTCGGAACGCATTGTGGTTTGTGCCAAATTTACCGCCGCCAGACGGTAATCTTCAATACCATAGCTTGCCAGCTTGCCGTCCATCACCTTGAGATAAACCAGGCCGTCGACTTCCAGCTGGATATTATCCTTGGAAATACAGCTCTGCGGCGGTACATCAAGCACCTGCTCACGGGTATCGTGCCGATAAGCCACTCGATCGAAGAAGGGGATTAAAAAGTGAAAACCAGGCTGCAACACTGTGCGGAATTTTCCCAAACGCTCAATGACATGCACCTCACGCATGGGCACAATCAACATCAGCTTATAGAGAATAAACAGAACAAAGAGTATAAAAATGGTAAATGCAAACATAGAGTCCTTCCTGCTTGATTGATTATTCAGAGTCGTCGAGTGGTTCTACGACCAGAGCAATATTGTCGCGACAGATGATCTTCACCCGAGTACCGGCCGGGATCTCCGAGCCGTCTCCCAGAGCAGGCCAATCTGCCCCCTGAAATTCGACGCGACCGGTTTTTTCACCCGGTCCAATGGTTTCCTTGACCCGAGCCGGCAGATTAAACAGATCCAGCTCTTCGTCGGTATTGCCAACGTGAGAGTCGCCCCCCACCAAGCGTTGAGTCAGTTGCCTGAAGCTCAGCAGCAAAACGATTGAGGAGATAAACCACAGGGTCAGACTTTGTGCCAAGCCCTCAACCACCCCTACCCAGATGGCCCCGGCGACCACCAGACAGGCTGCACCGAGAAATACCACTATCCCGCCAGGCAATATCAGTTCGGCCAGCATCAGCACTATACCGACTAAGGCCCAATAAAGCATGGGATCCGAAGACGCCATATATCCCTCCCCCAGAAATCAAGTATCCATTCTCAGCACTATATCAGTAGTTACGCACCTTGGCGACATAATATGTCATACTGAGCAATTGAAACGGCCTTGAATGAGCCGCACAAATGACTTTCAGCTCACAAAATTCAACTTTTCTTTACATACCAGTTAACCCGTCTCGAATCCACAGCCCTTAAAATACAAATTAAGCTATTGAATAAAATATAAAACATCGTTAAACGACAAGTATTTCGGCCAGTTAAAAAATCTTTGAGTCCAACGCGGTTTTTCCCTATATTGCCATGGCTTTTTGACCGGCAATCGAATCACAGAATTCAGCCTTGACGAAATATTTCGTCAACAGATAGCTGCCGGCACAACAGCAAACCGCTTCTGACTCTACCAAAGGGAAACTCTAAGATGAAAAAAATCTGCCTGTGCGCAGCTTTGTTGCTCTCACCTCAAGCATTCAGCGAACCACTGGTGCAATGGTGGGATGTCAATGTAACCGCACTCTATGGCCAGGACTATGACCTGGCGCCATCCGACAAACAAACCACTTTTACCCTGGAAACCGCTGGCGGCTGGAAATACGGTGACTGGTTTGTGTTTCAGGACTTTATCAATTTCAACGGCCACAATGGCGGTAAAGACAACACCACTTATGGTGAGATCTCCACCCGTTTCAGCGCCGGCAAAATTCTCGGTAAACCTGTGGGTTTCGGTCCGGTAACCGATCTATCGCTGGCACTGACGTTTGAAGAGGGTGAAGGCCCGGTTGAGACGCTACTCTATGGTGTAGGTATGGATCTCAAACTGCCCTACTTCACCTATTTCCAACTCAACACCTATCGCCGTGACGCCCAAAACAGCGCCAATCTCAGCGATGGCTGGCAATTGACTCCGGTGTTCCGTATGGACATTCCCGTGGGCAACAGCAAGATTGTTTTCGACGGCTTTATTGACTGGGTATTCGCCGCCGATGAAGACGGCTACAAAGAAAATATCCACATCAACCCCCAGATAAAATATGACCTGGGCGCCACGCTCTTCGGTGAAGCCAAAAAGGATAAACTCTTGGTGGGTATTGAATATGATTACTGGCAGAACAAGTATGGTGTAGACGGTGTCGACCAGAACACCTATTCGGTAATAGCTCAGTACCATTTCTGAGCCGGATCATGCTTCATTAAAAAGGCGCTCGTTGAGCGCCTTTTCCATTTTTACCTATTAGGCCTAGGCCAGCAGTTTTCTGGCGGCGTTGACCACAATCGAAACCGCACTGACTTCAGTTTGCTTCATTGTTGCCTCGTTGGGGATCTCTTGTTGGGTACGGTTGACTATCACACCGGCCACACAAGCGGCACGCCAGCCTTGAGAAGCACACATGGTGAATAGAGTCGCGGACTCCATTTCATAGTTAAGTACCCCCATCTCCTGCCACTCTTTCATTGAACCGGCAAAACGGCGGGTTACCCGGCCACTGACGGTATCATAGCGTTCCTGACCCGGGTAGAAGGTGTCAGATGAGGCAGTAACCCCAATATGCGGTTCAATACCGGCATCACGGCAGGCGGCCACCATGGCGGTGGTACATTCGAAGTTAGCTACTGCAGGGAACTCCATTGGTGCAAAGTGCAAGCTGGCACCATCAAGGCGCACTGAAGCTTGAGTCACTATCACATCGCCCACATTCACATGAGGCTGAATTGCGCCTGTAGTACCGACACGCAGGAAAGTATCAACTCCCAATTGCGCCAGTTCTTCTACAGCGATGGAAGTCGAAGGACCACCAATACCGGTAGAGCAGATCACTACCGGCTTACCATCAATATAAGCCAGATAGCTGGTGTATTCACGATGGCTTGCCAGGAAAGTCGGCTTATCCATCAGTTCGGCGATACGTTTAACTCGTTCAGGATCGCCGGGCACAATAGCCAGTGTGGCGCCATCCAACATCTGCTTGGTCAAACCCAAGTGAAATACATCAGCCATAGTGAAAACCCCTTTCAATTTTGATTGTAAAATTCATCTCAATGAGACTCTATCCCAGTATGGAAGCGGATAAGATTAACTTGATCACAGATTTTACGGCAATAATTAAATATTAAGCCGTAACAGAGTTACCAAGTTAGCCACAATTGTCTGACTATTTTTACTGCAACTTGTTCAAAAGCATAGCAGTAAAAGTCCCCACTCACCTCCACCAAACGGTTAATCTTTCCGTTGACCAAGGTCACAAATTCGTCATTTCAAACAGAGTAGGGTTAACACTAATCCCCCAACCAACAGGAGTGCGCCAATGTTTCCGGAATACCGCGATCTGATCACCAGCCTCAAGAACAGCGATAGCCATTTTCAGAAGCTTTTTGATGAACACAATCTGCTGGATAAAGAGATAAAGAATAAGGAAAGCCAACTATCCAGTGAATTTACCCAAGAAGTCAAAGAGATGAAAAAGCGTAAACTGGAGTTGAAAGAACAAGTGTTCGCCATCCTCAAGGCGAACAGTTAATCTAAAACAGACAGGGCGCCTATTGGCGCCCTGTCTAAATCGATCTCAGCAAAAACCTCACTCTTCGCCAAGATTACAAGTAGTAGTCTTGCAAAGGTGGAAAACCATTGAAGCACACCGCCGAATAAGTAGTGGTATAAGCGCCTGTGGTCAACCAATAGAGTCTGTCACCTATGGCTAGCTCCTCCGGTAAACCGTAACTGTACTGTTCATACATGATATCGGCGCTATCGCAGGTAGGCCCGGCAATCACGCAAGGTTGCAGCTCCCCTTGAGCCTCAGTGTAAATCGGAAACTTAATCGCTTCGTCCATAGTCTCAATCAGCCCGGAAAACTTACCGACATCGGTAAATACCCAGCGCTCCAGTGCCGTATTGGACTTACGGCTGATCAATACCACCTCAGAGACCAACACTCCGGCATTGGCAATCAAGGAGCGCCCAGGTTCCAGCACTATCTTGGGCAGCTGCTCACCAAAATCCTCTTTGAGAAAGTGAATGATCTGCTCGGCGTAAGTAGTGAGACTATTGGTCTTGTCGATATAGTTGGCCGGAAAGCCGCCGCCCATATTGATCATCTCCAGCACTATGCCGTGTTCCTCTTTGAGCCGGTCAAAGATCACCTTAACTTTGCCGATTGCCGCATCCCAGGCTCCTATGTCCCGTTGCTGAGAGCCCACGTGGAACGACAAGCCATAGGGCTTTAACCCCAACTCCTTGGCCAGCACCAAAAGCTCATAGGCCATCTCATTCTGGCAGCCGAACTTACGCGACAAAGGCCAATCGGCGGTTTCTGTCCCTTCGGTGAGGATCCGCACATAGACCTTGGCCCCAGGGGCTTCTTCGGCAATCATCCGCAGATCGGCCTCTGAGTCGGAGGCAAACATAGTCACGCCACGCTGGTAGAAGGCTCTGACATCTTTGCGTTTTTTAATGGTATTGCCATAGCTTATCCGCTCAGGGGAAACCCCCAACTCCATCACCATATCCAGCTCAAAGATGGAAGCTATATCAAAATTGGCTCCCTTATCACGCAGCAAGCTGAGGATCTCGGGTGCTGGGTTGGCCTTAACTGCATAATAAACGCTGGCAAAGGGAAAGCTCTGCACCATATCATCATACTGTTTCGCGATGATCTTGGTATCTATCACCACAAAAGGTGTCACCTTATCACTGGCAAAAGCTTTGATACGCTCAAAGGTTTCATTGTCATAGTAATCAGCGACATCAATAGATTGAAATTGGCTCATTGGCCCTGCGTCTCCTCGACATTCAAGTGCGGCGAACAGCCTCGCCGAAGCGGGTTAAAATCCAGCGCAGTAAACGCTATTTCCGCCTCTCACGCAATGAATTTTTATACATTAAAACCAACTTTTTATTCCAAAAATTCAAACCCTAACAACTATAAAATAAAAGCATTAATAATCATGCAATTACTACTTTCACCCTCAAATACAAACCATAATTGCTGCTCGCTTGAGAGCGCTTGGTGTAAGCAGCTACCGGAAACGATAAAGCATAGCGGCAAGCAAGAGAGCAGGGGATATTCGATTTTATGGAAGGGTATGGCGAGTATTTTGCGATTATTTTCAATCGAGCATCCGGGTAAGCTGAATGCAGATATGTCAGGAACGGCATCCTACAGCTGATTTGGAGACTCTATGTCCGCAACACAGATAATGCCGGCGCTGTTTCTGGGCCATGGCAGCCCGATGAACGCCTTGCAAAACAACACCACCACAAAGCAGTGGCAAGAACTGGGACAAACACTCCCCAAGCCCAAAGCGATATTGTTGCTTTCGGCCCATTGGCTGACGCGGGGCACAGCCATTTCCACTGCAAGCCGGCCGCAAACCATACATGATTTCGGCGGTTTTCCCGCCGAGCTCTTTGCCATGCAATACCCGGCCGTCGGCGCGCCGGAGTTGGCGAAGCAGATTGCTGCCAGTCTGAGCATTCCAGTCGCTCGTATCGACTCGCAAGGCTTAGATCATGGCAGTTGGTCGGCCTTGGTTCACCTCTACCCCGAGGCCGATATTCCGGTATTTCAACTGAGTCTGGATCAAAACCTCAGCCCGCAACAACAGTTCCAGGTGGGACGCGAGTTAAGGCGCTGGCGCGAGCAAGGCGTACTGATCATAGGGTCTGGCAATGTGGTCCACAATTTGCGCGCCTTGGCACCAGGCAGCCCACCATTGCCTTGGGCGACCCGGTTTAATCAGGCCGTTACCGAGAGCTTAATGGCAGAAGAATACTCAGCGCTGCTGGACTATAAAACCTTGGTCGATACTGGCACGGCCGAGCTGTGTCATCCAACAGATGAGCATCTGCAGCCACTGTTTTACTTGTTGGGAAGTGCCTTTCCGGGAGAGCACAGGCTGCTGTTCAACAACAGCCTGGAGATGGGGGCTATCAGTATGTTGAGTCTGCAGCTCGGCTAAGACTTGAGCTGCCAAGGGCTCAGTCTTGCAGCCCGGCTTCTTTGAGAGCCTGCTTCAGAGCTTCGGCATCATCAAAATATTGCAGCTTGGTGATGGTCAACTTATCCAGAGAGATCAGGCTGGCGGCATCCTTGGCGGCGGGCAGTAATTTGCTGATCTCACCCTCTTTGTCCAGGGCAATACTGAAAGTCAGATCCCGCATCTGTGGGATGGCAACAAATTTGGCAATCAAGGATGGCATACCGCTGATATCAGCCAGGTAAAAGATACCCGCCTGTTGCAACGCCTGATTATCACGGCCTTCGAGTGCAGTTTTGATAATCTCACCCCCTTTCATACTGCGGCCAAACAACAGATACTTTGCCGAAGTGTCCAACACCATGGTGGCTTCATGCTGATCCTGCAGCGAAATGGGGGCCAATCTATCGCCCACAGTATATTCGGAAGCCTGGATCATAGGGCTGACCAGCATGGTCAGACACAGAGAAAACAAAAACGCAAAAGACTTCATATAGTTCCCTTTTAATTTGCCACAACAAAGAGGCAGAATACCCTGTTATTGAATACAAGTGAGTGACATGACTCAGGAATATTGTGTCCATATCTTGCGGCATTTCAGGAAAGGAGCCAAGCAATGAAAAATACCGGGTTGGAGCTGGAGTT
This sequence comes from Shewanella sp. BJSY2023SW007, assembly GCF_047314525.1. Classification (NCBI taxonomy): domain Bacteria; kingdom Pseudomonadati; phylum Pseudomonadota; class Gammaproteobacteria; order Alteromonadales; family Shewanellaceae; genus Shewanella; species Shewanella sp. BJSY2023SW007. The sequence continues at coordinate 49,256 of NZ_JBKORL010000041.1, forward strand.
GGCGCAGCTGCAAAATGTTTATGATTTGATAACCGAGTTTTTGGTGAAATACAGCTTCCAACTCCTGGGTGCACTGATCATCTTTCTACTGGGGTTGTGGCTAGCTGCAAAAGTGGCCAACACAGTAGGCCGTCAGTTGGAAAAACACAATGTCGATGTCACCCTGGCCACCTTTGTCACTCATTTGGTACGGATACTGATCATCATAATGATTGCCATCGTTGCCTTGGGTAAACTGGGGATCAGTGTCACTCCCATGGTGGCAGCCATAGGTGCCGCTTCACTGGGCGCCGGTTTAGCAATTCAGGGCATGTTGTCCAACTACGCAGCCGGGGTGACCATTATCGTCACCCGTCCCTTTATCGTGGGTAACACCATCACGGTCAAGGGAACCACAGGCCTGGTCAAAGATATTCGCCTGGGGCTGACCATACTGACCAACGAGGAAGGCGAGCAGATAAGTATTCCCAACAAACACATTATCGGCGAGATACTGCACAACTCCTTTGCCAACAAGTTAGTGGAAACCCACTTCAATATTGACTATAAAGCCGATCCCCAGCAGGCGATAGCCATAGCTCAGGCGGTACTCGGCAGCCATCCCAGTGTCGATGCCAACTCCCCATCACAGGTGGGTATCAATGGTTTCAACAGCACAGGCATAGATATAGGTGTGCGCTATTGGGTTCCCACTGCCAGCTATTTCCAGGATAAGTACCAAATAAATCTGCAAATCTGGCAAGGCCTGCAACAAGCAGGGATCCAGATCCCTTGCCCGGCACGGGACATAAGGATCACTGAGCGGCAAGAAGACTGATCACAAGCCTCTTTGCCACTCGGCTCGCAGGGCGAAACGTCCTGCGAGCGCCTCCTCAACCATTGCCAACAACCTGGCTTTGTCTCGCCCTAGTACGCCTTTCAACACCAAATAGTTGGAAGCATGATCCGAGCGGAAAATGGTCTGCTCCAACTCCAGCTCCTGCAGTAAATAACGCATCTCCTGCAACAGTTGTCTTTGATCCGGCATTTGAAAGTCGCCATCAAACGCACTATCCATTCTTTCCTGGCCAAGTGGCAGAGTTACCACCAGAGTGCTGAGATAATCCGGCTGCGCCGCATTCATCAGCCGCGCTGAATTAAGTGCGTGTTGCTTTGATAAGTCCACGCCACCCAGACCATTGAGTATCATCACAGATGACTTTATTCCGGCAGCCCGAATTTTCTCCAGCGCTGCCAGCGAGGAGGCGTAACTCTCTCCCTTGCCAATACGGGCCAGCACCTGGTCATCACCACTCTCACAACCGACATACAGCAAGGATAACTTGAGTTGCCGCAGCCGCTGTAGCTGCTCCACACTCTTATTGCCTAAGTTGCGTGGCAGGCAATAGCTGCTGATACGACTGACATTGGGCAAGTAGCGATGAATCAGCTCACAAATCTGTTCCAGCCTGGCAAAAGGCAAAGTCATGGCATCACCATCGGCCAAAAACACCCGGCTCACCTCAACTCCGGAAGCTGCAACCCGTCGCAGATCTTGCTCCACCTTTTCCAACTTAAACGCTCTGAAGCGCTTTTGCTCCTGGGTATACATGTCACAAAAGGCGCAGCGGTTCCAGCTGCAACCATTGGTTACCTGCAGTATGAGAGATTTCCATTCCGATGGCGGCCGGAACACAGGTTCAATATATGACAACATGCGGATCCTCCTTGATGACCCAATCACTATCACCCCTTTATGTTCCGGTAACGACCGGGCTTAAACTTTGGGGCTAACACTGAAGTGCTAAATTAGTCTGTTTTTTGCACAAAATCATGTTTTAAGCCATGTAAGCCTGTTACATTAGCCAAATACGTAACAACTGCAGCGCCTTATGGTCAGCGAGTGCCAACCTGGGTAAAAGTCACTATGATCGCCACACAAGTACCTGACAGACGAAAGCCGGATGCCGACCAGGTCAGCAATAGCATCCATTGGCATGCCATGACGGCCGAGCAACAACTCGCCTTCTATCGCTTACAGGGATATGGTTATCGCTTGCTGTTTGTACGTAATCTTCTCAGTGGCCCCTTGGCCATCATAGCTCAGCATGCGCAGCTGGCGACCATCTCCTCGGCAGGTGAGCTGGACTTGCAACCGGATATTCGCCTCCGAGCCTGAAAAATGCCCCTACCGGGGCATTGGTTTTAAAGCCTACTTCAGTTCATCCTGAAAATATCAGACGATAATTTCCTGATAAGTTTCTACATGATGAGACTCTACCAGCTCAGGCATCTGCTGATGGAAATAGTGCTGGATAGCGTCTTTGGCGCAGTGCTGTTCGAAAGATTCGATATCGACAAACTTCTCAATGAAAGTGATCCTGCGCGGCTCATCGCGACTCTGATTCAACTCGTAACGAATGCAACCATCCTCCTTGCGAGTATCCGGGATTAGTGCCGCCAGCACCTCAATCAAGGCCTGTTCTTTGCCTGGTTTGGCCAGAAAGCTGGCCACACATACTATTTGACGCTGGTTTATACGATATAATGACATTCAAGTGTCCTTCTTTTGAGCATGCAACAACATATCCAGGTGGGGAATGCCATCTTCCAGATAGACCTCTGAAACCGCTTCAAACCCCAAACTCTGATAAAACGCCCGCAGATACTCCTGCGCGCCAATCTTGATATCTTCAGCCGGCCACAGCTTTTGACAATTGACAATCGCCTCTTGCATCAGTTGTCTGGCACGGCCACCACCACGGGCCTTGGCCGCAACGGCCACCCGGCCGATACTGACCTGGGAATAACTGACCCCGGCAGGCAGCAACCTGGCATAGGCCAACAGCTCTCCGGAACTACCGCGGCCTAGTAGGTGCATGGCCCCCGCGACTCTGTCTTTTTCATCCAACTCTGGGTAAGGGCAATTTTGTTCTACCACAAAGATGTCCACCCTCAGTTTCATCAATTCATAGAGGGTGTCCGGGGTTAACTCTGTAAAGGGTAATAATTGCCACTGCACGGGTAGTTCTCTGTTATTTCTCGGAAACTCAGCCTACACCAGTCTGAAATCCGGCGCAAAATATCTCAGCAATGAGTGCGATAGGGGTAAAGATGTATGACCAAGAGACGCATGATCCAATCATTGGGCCAGCCCCTCGATGTGGTCGCTAAGACGGTGAGCGCCACAAAGAGAAGTACCGAGTTAAGCGCCAAGCCCTCTCCCGGCGTATCCTAGAACTATTGGGGAGAAAAACGAATTAACATCTGCAGTAGGTGGGATAGGTTTGGCGCCGGAGGCCGGTGACAGACTATCGATAACACCAGTAAAGGTTTGGTCGGGAAACGCATCTAAATAGGTCTGTATCGGCGAACCGGGTTACCAATGTGGAAGTCGGGCTCTGTCGAGTCCCCTTACCTCACACAACCCCATCCGGCACCAAGGGTCGAGCACAAGCAATATCAGTTTTTATATCAGCACTGTTTATGGCTTCCATAAATATTGACTGCCGACGTCACTAATCACATTCCAAGAGAGCCGAAAATAACGCTGACGGCCTCACTCATTGACATCATTAGACTCCTGAAGTTTGCAGTGGTATTTTACAACTGTCTCAGTAGATTTATTAGATACCCTATACTCAACCCACTGTTTCACAGGCGTAACAATAAAATGGATCTCAATCGGATACAGATTTTTGCACAAGTTGTTGATAAGGGAAGCTTTACCGCCGCAGCTAAGGCAATGGGCATCACCAAGGCGACCGTTAGCCGTAAGATAGCCGAGTTGGAACACAGCACTGGAGTACAGCTTTTACTACGCACCACCCGCAGCCTGAAACTGACTGAGGCAGGGTCTATTTACTTCAACAAAGTCAATAAAATACTCACGGACTTACGCAGCGCCGAAGATCAACTCAGCGCCAGTCAGCAAACTATCCGCGGCAACCTGCGTATCGTTTGCCCGATAGAGTTTGGCCAGCAGGCTCTCGGCCCTGTGATTGCCAAGTTTCTGGAAGACTATCCACAAATGCAGATTGAAGCCGAACTGACCAACCGCAAGGTAGATATGGTCGAAGAGGGGATCGATGTGATGTTTCATGTGCAGGGATTGGATGACCCGAGACTGGAAAACTTCCGCCTGATAAATGCCCACAAGATGCTGATGGCCAGCCCGGAATATCTGCAGAAATTTGGCACACCGGCCTCACCCGATGAGCTATTGAAGCACAAAGGAATACGCCTGGCATCACCATACATAGATGGCAACTGGCGAATATTTGATGGCAAGCAGTGGCAAGAGATCATTCCCGACAGTCGCTTGCAGGTCAACAATATCACCCTGGCCAGAGAAGCCGCCATAGATGGCCTTGGGATCGCCAGCCTACCTATGATGATTGCCTATGATGCATTGCAGCGAGGTGACTTGCTGCCGATACTGCAAGATTTTCCCATGGAGCATGTCACTGTCAATCTCATCTATCCCAAACGCGCCTATCTACCGAGAAAATGCCGCACCTTTATCGAATACTTCTATGAGGCCTTGTTCCAACGTTGGGGCAATCTGGTATTGGACACCCCTCCCTATGTCATTCCCCCGGAGAATTTGGCACAGATGACCCCGACCAATATCTGCTGTGACCATTGAGGGTTTGCTTTTACGATCTCCTTGGGCTATGGTGGGTGTTGGTCATATTTTCCCTTATTTTTAAGTGCTTGCACTTGCATTGATGTTGCGGAGGCTCATTATGTACAGTCACACTTTTTCTCTCAAGAGCACCTCACTGACATTTCCAGTGTAAGCCGGGTGCGGCCGCGCATCCGGCAGTAACAAAGTTTTCTATTCATTTTCCGTTTCAGCCTGTGAGGTTGTGGTGGTGTATAAATCTTTGTCTGCACTGGCAGATCTATTTTCATTCAAAACATCGCAGCTCTATCTGCAAAACTCGTTCAATGTCTCATTGAGACCACTGACCCTGGCATCGGTGATCGCCAGACTGGCGCAACCCTGTCCCGGCGGCGGTGTGGTGCACCCGGGAACCAAGGCGCGCCTGCAAAACCTGAAAACCGGCGAATTTCTGGAGGTAGAGTTGGTTTATCCACAACAACATGATCCCGACTCCGGCCGCTATTCGGTATTGTCCGATCTGGGCGAAGCCCTGCTCGGATGTACGCTGGATGAACTGATTGAAGTGGATGTACCAGGTGGCCCCGTGCTGTTTCAGATCTTATCGCTGAACCAGCCAAGGCCCTGCCTGCCAGCCTGATTGCATGCTTATAGACGCTTAACAAGAGGAGACAGTGCCTTGAAGTGTTTAATTCAGCCGTGAACTGCCCCGACAGGATGATCCGGGGTTTGGCTTAATCCTTTGACCACCGCCTCTTTCCCGGTCGGTCAAAGGGGAAACAGCCCTCTCTCCTGGCAAAGCGGCGGCGTGGAGAGGGGTCATTGAAGAGGAGATACGCTCATGAGTAAAGAAAAAGCGAAGAAAAAACCAACTAAATCCCTGAAAGAAAAACGACGGGAAAAGCGCGAAAAACGCGCAGATCAGGAGTAAGCCCAAGCTACTCCGAGAGCTTAGTTTCGAGCCACCTTTTGGGCGCCTTAAGGCGCCCCTTTTTTTCAAGGAAGAACAAGGGCACTTCCTTGGGCCAGTTGTTGCCTGTAAGCCTGTGGTGTACAACCGGCATACTTGCGAAACAAACTAATAAAGGGCGAGGTTTGATGATACCCCAGCGTCAATGCCACCTCTTTTACTGATATCGCTTGCCGCAGCAATTGTAAACTGTGGATAAAGCGATAACGTTGCCGCCACTCGGTATAGTTCATCCCAAGCCTTGCCTGGCACAAGCGCGCCAAAGTGCGTTCTGTTGTCCCCAAGGTATCTGCCCAGGCAGCAAAACTGCGCCCGCCCTCAGGTACGGCTTCCAGCTCGGCAGCTATGGCTTGCAACATGGGATGGTCGGTTACCGGTAAAAAAGGCTGCACTTCCCTGGCCCGACTCAATTGATCCAATAGCACCTTAAGCAGCCTTTGATCCTCAGGCGTATGGGCCAGCTCAACACCTCTTGAGTTCAAGTCCATCAAAATAGCTTCCGCTATCGGACTCAACTCCAGCAGGCAGATGTGCTTGGGCAGCCTGGTAGCCAGTTCCTGCGGCACATTCATTGAACTGTACTGCACGCAGCGGCGCATGTAGCTCTCATGTTTTATACCGGCCGGGATCCAGATACCGCACTGCGACAACGACATAAAGCGCCGCCCTTGAGCCACCAGCTCCATCAAACCACCGCGACTCAATTGCAGTTGCCCCCAGGTATGGCTGTGCATGGGTGTCAGCGTATCGGGTGAAAACTGCTGGTAATAGAAAAACACCTGTGAGCCATCACCGGGATGCTGCTCAGGTGGATGATAGATGTTGGCCATATGCAAATGTCCGAAGGCGGATTGAACTTGTCTGATAGCAGATATATATATCACATAAGACGTGGAATAATCTGCCCCTATTATCTATCTGTTAAGCCTTGTTCTTAGGGCTGAGGAGTCCTTTTTTGTATCTTTTTCCATTATTGGCGGTAGCCATCTGGGCCGGCAATAGTCTGGTTAATAAACTCTCCGCCGATGTTATAGCGCCGGAAGCCATCTCTTTCTACCGTTGGGCCTTTGCACTTTTGTTATTGACCCCAGTGTTGCTTCCCGGGGTTTGGCGCCGCCGCGCCATGATTCGCCCTCATCTTGGCAAACTCGCCGTGTTGGCCAGCTTGGGAATGGTGCTGAACCAAAGCCTGGCGTATTTTGCCGCCGCGACCACCAGCGCCACCAATATGGCGCTGATCACCTCTCTGGTGCCGGTTCTAAGCCTGCTACTGGCGGTGTCTTTGCTCGGAGTGAGGCTCTCCAAATTGGCTCTGCTGGGCGCCTTTATCTCTTTCAGCGGTTTGCTGTTTATGCTCAGCCAAGGCGACTTGGCCCGGCTGTCAACCTCTGTGGTACCCGGCGATCTCTTGTTGTTGCTGGCCGCCGTGGTCTACGCCCTCTATGGCGTGCTGTTAAAACGCTGGTCGCTGCAACTGCCGACCTGGGACCTGCTGTATATGCAGATACTGTTCGCCGTGTTCATGCTGTCGCCCCTGCTGCTCTTTGCCAGCAGTATCAGCATCACCCAAGCTTCACTGCCCTTGATAGCCTATGCCGCTATCTGTGCCTCGATTCTGGCGCCTTGGGCCTGGATCAAGGCGATTGCGTTGCTGGGCACAGAGAGAACCGCCATCTTTATGAACCTGATGCCAATCTTCACCGCAGTGCTGGCATCCACGTTACTGGGTGAGCAGTTGGGAGTCCCTCACTATGTCGGCGGTGCCTTGGTGCTGACCGGGGTCAGCCTGGTGCAGTATCGTGCGAGACGCCCAAGAGCCATGCTCAAGGCGGAAGCGCTTTAAAGGAAGGTTGTGGCAGCGACTGATTCGCCCAGGCTTTCACTCACTCTCTCACACAATCTTTCGCACGGCCCTGGCCACTTTGTAGTGAAATACTCTTGGGAAATTCTCGCAAAGGGCCAGGGCCATTGGCTGCGAACCGCGCCTTGCATTCAGGCATGCAAGCCGACACAGTGCACAGATAGAACTTGTTCGCGCTCCTTAGTCAAATACCATCTCAAAAGCAAAGCGTTATTCTCAAATATTCTATTGAAGCCGACAGCAGTATTTCGGCAACAGGCGTAAAATATCCAGGTCGGCCCAGGCCGACCAACTGGTTGAATCACGCCGGTGTCTGACTGACCGGTATGCCAGCTGTAAGTGGATCTTAAATTGCAGGAAGCGGGGAGAAAAACCCCAGCCAGGCTTTCGCTATCAATGGAATCAACACCATGAAAGAGCACAAAAACAGCAAAGAGCAAAAGAAGAAACCCATGCACTCTGCCAAGGAGAAGCGGGCCGCCAAAATGGCCAAGAAGCAGGCCAAACTCAATCCTGTGGAGAATATCAAACAAGGCAAATGACCCTCTCCCTTCACAGCCCCTGTTTGGCAATAGATAAAACGAAAGGCGCTCAATCGAGCGCCTTTCCCTTGTGCAGTGGAGTGTCAGCCGGAGCAGCAATCCCTCCGCAGCCAACGCCTGGGGATCTTATCGTAAATCACCTTGGCCATCAGCAGCGCCAGAACAATCCCCGACCAGTTAACCACGGCCTGTGGCAGTAACTGGTGCTCTTCCCCTATCTGCGGCATCACTTCAAAACCAAAGTTCGCCACCAGCAGGTTCACCAGCATTCCAGCCAGCAGCGCCACTCCGAGTACCCCGCCAAGATAGCCGTAAAGCGCCCGTTTACCCATCTCTTTAGCGACTACGCCTAGGGTGGCTATGTTGGTGGCAGGTCCCGCCAGCATAAACACCAACACGGCGCCCGGGGAAACCCCGGCCAGCAGCAAACCTGCCGCTATCGGCGTCGAAGCAGTGGCACAGATATACATGGGGATTGAGATGAGAACCATCACCAGCATGGCCAGAATACCGCCGCCCCATTGGGCCAGGAAGTCTCCCGGCACATAGGTCTGTACCAGTGCGGCAAAGAACAACCCCACCAGCAACCAGATGGCGGTGTCACGCACCAGATCCGTGGCGGCATACTTGAGACCGGCCAGCACTCTATGCAAGACAGACTTCGACTTGAGTTCAGCTGCCATGTCGTCACTGTCGCAGCAGCTCGAGGCCGATTGCGATGATGAACAACATGAAGCCGCCTCTACCTTAGGTTGAGAGCAGCAGGACTGAGTGGCTTCCTCCTTGACCGAAGAGCAACAAGACCCGCCGGCGGTGCTGGCCTTAGCGGTACTGATCTTAGCCGTACTGCAGCAGTCTGCCTCTTGCACCTTGGCCGGGGCACAGCAGGAACTCTGAGCTTGTGTCGGCGCGGCCTTGAGAGGACTGTAGTTGGCGGCGCCTACCGGCTTGAACTGAGCCGCAGTTTTGGCTTGAGCCTTCTCCGGCTCGCTCTTCTTCACTGCCTCAGAGGGCAAAACCGGCTCATCATCGCGGCCAACCAGCAAACCTGCCACTATGGCACTGCACACCGCGGCAATGGGCCTGACAATCGCCATAAAGGGGCCGAGCAGAACATAGGAGACAGTGACCGAATCGACGCCGGTTTCCGGGGTCGATACCAGAAAAGAGGTGGTAGCCGCCTTGGAGGCGCCGCTGCGTCTCAGGCCAACAGCGGCCGGGATAACGCCGCAGGAACACAGCGGCAAAGGCGCGCCCAGCAGGGCCGCCTTGACCGTGGTCTTGAGGCCATGGCCCCCCAATTGTTTTTGCATCCAGCTCATGGGAACAAAAACCTTTAGCAGCCCCGCCAGCACCAGCCCCAATAGCAGCCAGGGGGCCGACTCGAGAAACAGCTCAATAAAATTATCCATCAACATGATTTTGCGCCCCTACTTACACGGCTATTGGCATGACTGTGCTTGTGACCCTTGCCGGTTTCGACTCTGGGGGACAGCTCATCGTCACAGGACTCCAACGCCTCCAAAATCGAACAATGCTCGGCACTTTCAGGGCCGCCACAGCAGGTATCAGACAGTAACTGCAAAGACTGGCGGAACTGATTAAGCTCGGCAATTTTCTGCTGGACCTTATCCAACTTGTCGTCCACCATGCCTTTGACATCGCTGCAGGCACGGTTGGACTTATCCAGTTCAATGGACAAAAGCTCGGCTATCTCCCCCAGGGTAAAACCCACCGCCTTGGCCCTGAGAATAAACTTCAGCCGCTCGGCATCCCTGTCGCTGTAGACCCGGTAACCGGAGTCGGTGCGCATAGAGGGTGCCAGCAGGCCGTGTTTCTCGTAAAACCTCAGGGTATCGGCCTTGATATCAAAGCGCTTGGCCAGTTCACCTATCCTGTACATATGCAGTTCCTGCTAATAATTCCTATTCAAGTATAAAGCTTAGAGCTTAATCCAAGGTCAAGTGTTTTTTATCCCGCTTCGGGGTTTTGGCTTGTTCGCAGAGCAATATTGTGAAACGCGTAGAAAAAACACCGCCACAAATTGTTTTACGTTAAAATACAGCGCGCCTTGAGGGTTCCCGGACCATTCGAGGGACTTTTGGAAAACAATGCAAATCAGCACTGCCTGGTTTTCCGAAAGATCCTTGAATATAAAAAAGTGGAATACTGTACCCAAATGAATAATGCCAGACCCATACGTCGCGCGCTCTTGAGCGTATCTGATAAGACCGGAATCCTGGAGTTCGCCAAGGCGCTGCATGCCCAGGGCGTTGAACTGCTGTCCACCGGAGGCACCGCCCGCTTGCTGGCGGATAACGCTATACCTGTCATTGAAGTTTCAGACTACACAGGTCACCCAGAGATCATGGATGGCCGGGTCAAGACACTGCATCCCAAAGTGCATGGCGGTATTCTCGCCCGTCGTGGCCAGGACGAAGCCGTCATGGAAGCCAACGGCATAGGCCCGATTGACCTGGTGGCCGTTAACCTCTACCCCTTCGCCGAAACCGTTGCCAAGCCGGGTTGTACCCTGGAAGACGCCATCGAGAATATCGATATCGGCGGCCCGACCATGGTGCGCGCCGCGGCCAAGAACCATAAAGATGTCACCATAGTGGTCAACGCCTCTGACTATCAACGCGTACTGGCAGAAATGGCGGCCCACCAGGGCTCAACCACTCTGGCGACCCGTTTCGATCTGGCCATTGCCGCCTTTGAACATACGGCCGCCTATGATGGCATGATAGCCAACTACTTCGGCACTCAGGTTCCGGCCCACAGCAAGGACGAGTGTCATCAGGATTCCAAGTTCCCGCGCACCTTCAACACTCAGCTGCTGAAGAAACAAGATCTGCGTTACGGCGAGAACAGCCACCAAAGTGCCGCCTTCTATGTTGACCTCAACACAGACGAAGCCTCGGTCGCCACTGCCGTGCAGCTGCAGGGTAAGGCGCTGTCTTACAACAATATCGCCGACACCGACGCCGCACTGGAATGCGTCAAGGAATTTGAGCAACCCGCCTGCGTTATCGTCAAGCACGCCAACCCCTGTGGTGTCGCCCTGGGCAGCGATCTGCTGGACGCCTACAACCGCGCCTTCAAGACAGACCCTACCTCGGCCTTCGGCGGCATCATCGCCTTCAACCGTGAGCTGGACGGCGCCACTGCGGCGGCCATTGTCGAGCGTCAGTTTGTTGAAGTGATCATCGCTCCTAAGGTCAGCGAGCAAGCCCGCGAGCTGGTTGCCAAGAAAGCCAATGTCCGTCTGCTTGAATGTGGTCAGTGGCAAGGCCGTACCAAGGGCCTGGATTACAAGCGGGTCAACGGTGGTCTGCTGATCCAGGACAGAGATCAAGGCATGGTAACCGAGGCCGACCTCAGGGTGGTCAGCAAGCGTCAACCTACTGCCGAAGAAATCAAAGATCTGCTGTTCTGCTGGAAGGTCGCCAAATTCGTTAAGTCCAACGCCATTGTTTATGCCAAAGACGGCATGACCATAGGGGTGGGCGCAGGTCAAATGAGCCGGGTCTACAGCGCCAAAATCGCCGGTATCAAGGCCGCCGATGAAGGCTTGGTCGTGGAAGGTTCAGTGATGGCATCCGATGCCTTCTTCCCCTTCCGTGACGGTATCGATGCCGCTGCTGCTGCCGGTATCAGCTGCATCATTCAACCCGGTGGCTCAATCCGCGATGAAGAGGTGATTGCCGCTGCAGACGAGCATGGAATGGCCATGGTATTTACCAATATGCGCCACTTCCGTCACTGATAGTCAGCAGGCCCAAACCGGCCTGCACTGATGCAATGAACTTATCGCCGGAATAACCTCCGGCGATTCGCCGTAACAAAGCCCTGCCCGGCCTGAACCTGCCCGCAAGGCGTTAAGCGAAACAAGGATAAGAAGATGCAAGTACTCGTGATTGGTGGTGGTGGTCGTGAACATGCCCTGGCCTGGAAGGCAGCGCAATCTGCCGCCGTGGAAACCGTATTTGTTGCTCCGGGGAATGCCGGCACGGCGCTGGAGCCCAAGCTGGAAAACCTGGCGATAGAAGCCACGGATATCCCGGCGCTGCTGGCCTTTGCCAAGCAACAACAGATAGCCCTCACCATAGTCGGCCCAGAGGCCCCTCTGGTACAGGGTGTAGTCGATGCCTTCCGCGCCGAAGGCCTGAATATCTTTGGCCCCACCGAAGCGGCGGCGCAACTGGAAGGCTCCAAGGCCTTTACCAAAGACTTTCTTGCCCGCCACCGGATCCCAACCGCCGACTACCAGAACTTCACTGAAATTGCCCCGGCCAAGGCCTATGTTACCGAGCTTGCCGGTCGCACTGGTTTCCCTGTGGTGATCAAGGCCGATGGTCTGGCCGCAGGTAAAGGGGTAATCATCGCCCAGGATCAAACCGAGGCCGATGCCGCCATCGACGATATGCTGGCAGGCAACAAGTTCGGCGAAGCCGGCTCCAGAGTGGTCGTTGAGGAGTTTCTGCGCGGCGAAGAAGCCAGCTTTATCGTGATGGTCGACGGCAACAATATTCTGCCTATGGCCACCAGCCAGGATCACAAGGCCCGTGACAACGCCGACAACGGCCCCAACACAGGCGGCATGGGTGCTTACTCCCCGGCGCCGGTCGTCACCCAAACAGTGCATGATTGGGTCATGGCCAATGTTATCCGGCCAACGGTTGACGGCATGGCCGCCGAAGGCAATGTCTACACCGGCTTCCTCTATGCCGGCTTGATGGTTGCCGCCGATGGCAGCGCCAAGGTGCTGGAATACAACTGCCGCTTTGGCGACCCCGAGACTCAACCTATCATGATGCGCCTCAAGTCGGATCTGGTGGAGCTCTGCCTGGCCGCCTGCCGTGGTGAGCTGGACAAGGTCAGCGCCGAATATGATCAGCGCGCCGCCGTCGGTGTGGTCATGGCCGCCGGGGGCTATCCTGATGATTACCGCAAGGGTGATGTTATCGAAGGGCTTTCGCTCGGCAATAATGAAGCCAAGGTGTTCCACGCCGGTACCAAGATGGTCGATGGCCATGTAGTCACCAATGGCGGCCGGGTATTGTGCGCCACCGCGTTGGGCAACACAGTGACCGAGGCCCAACAGGCCGCTTATGCCCTGGTGGATGAAGTCCATTGGGACGATGTCTATTTCAGAACCGACATAGGCTATCGCGCCATCGCCCGCGAGCAGGCATAACGGCTTTCACTCTGTTAGCCAGACTCAACAATCAACAAACAAGCCCGGAATTTTCCGCAACGTAGTTCACTTAAGCGGAGCTGCCTTGTGATTAACAGGATATCGGGTCTTTGATATTTTTACCGCCCTAGGCCGATTTGGCTTAGGGC
>NZ_JBKORL010000042.1:0-3449 GCF_047314525.1 Shewanella sp. BJSY2023SW007
GCCAGCCAGGCGTGTATAACCAAGGTGCTTACTACGACATGCTGGGTCAACGATTCACTGTGGGGGTAAACTACAAGTTCTAATGCTATTGCTACCGAAAGCCACTTGCATAACAGCAAGTGGCTTTAAGTAATCGGCACTTCCCTAATTAACTAAAACCCTATTAGATAAATATGGATTGGATATCAGGGTTTCCTCTTGAGCCACTTCGCTTTTGTCTATATGCAAAGTTTGATTAATGCCGGTTATTCCTGTTTACACAAGAGCGCTTTCTATCAAATTGAATCAAAATCGGTACCCTAAAGTTAACAATGAAACATCCGGTAAACCCTCTCCAATATCACATCCTATTAAAGAGCCCTATCCTACCAAGAAATTCTCTCATTTCTTCTCAAGCTATAAAAACAATGTTAAAACCATCAACAAAAATAACGAACAACACACTGTAAAATAAGTAAAAATATTTTCTTACAATTTAGCCAAGCAATAAAAACCATCAATAACACAACGAAATTATAACGCATGAAAAACCATTTAATAAAAATACAAACAAAACTTAAGTAGTTGCGAATTTTCTAATCCAAACACATATGTTGCCATTTAGTTAAAACCAAAAACCTTTAAAACCAACGAAGATTAACCCATTGCTAACATACGTATTAACTTGAATCATTAGTTGGTCATTTCCACATCTGACAAACAAGAAGAAATATGAAAGCTATAATTTCTCAAGGAGATAGTCATGACCTCTGTATCTACAACCGCAAAAGCAATTCGCTTCTGTCTTTTGGCTACTGCCGGCTGTGCTGTTTATTCTGGAACCAGCTACGCTAAAGATAAAGATGAAACCATAGAACGTATCGAAGTCACAGGTTCAAAAATTAAACGCATAGGAGAGTTGGCCCCAACCCCTGTTACCGTAATCACTGGCGATGGTCTTATTGATGCCGGTGTTACCAACGTCGCAGATCTATTGCATAAGATGCCTAATACCCTGGTTGGTCTGTCTCCGGAAACCACCAACAACACTGTTTTCGCCAGCGGTTTGAATAACACCGACCTGAGAGGATTGGGTTCCAATCGAACTCTGATATTAGTGAATGGCCGACGCTTTGTGGCCGGCTCACCAGGCTCAGGTGCCGTCGATTTGAATAATATCCCCACAGCCATGGTTGAGCGCATCGAAATCACCACTGGCGGCGCATCGGCAGTATATGGTTCTGATGCCATTGCCGGTGTAGTTAACATAGTGACCAAGACCAGTTTTGATGGGTTGGCGCTGGATGCCTCTACCACCAGGCCAACACAATCTGGAGGTGAAGAGGAATACGCCTCACTGACCTTCGGCTCCGATATTGGCAAAGCCAATTTCGTAACCAACTTAAGTTGGTCACGTCAGGGGCAGATTGCACATATGGACAGGGACTTTTTGCGCGAAGCGCCGATTGTGGTGCGAAATCCCAATGCCAGCGGCCCGAATGACCCCCAAGCAATAATGTGGGGACATGGTCAACAGGTACTGGCCGCCTACACCAAGACCGGAGCGTTCACCACCCGAGCCGGAGAAAAGTACACTTTCAGTGATGACGGTAAAATTCGCCCAATGAAGCTGGGGCAACCTCTGCCCAAACTCACCAATGGCCGAATAGATTATCTTGGAGGCGAAGGCTACAACTTTGCCGAAAACGCTTTTATCAAGACTCCGCTGGATAGGATTAACTTCTTTACTTTCATGAACTATGACATTAATGATGATCATAAATTTACCATGGAAGCCAGCTATGCCAAATCTGAAGCCTATGGTGAAGGCTCTCCGGCATTCCTCACTATTCCGCTTCATGTAGATAATGCTTTTCTTTCACCCGAAGCTGCAAGTTTGGTCAAAGCGTCCGAAAGGCGGCCAGGTGACGGCGCCAGAGTTGGCTACTTGGCGTCCGACTTTGGTAACCGAAAATACAGTCAAGAAAGAACCACAGCCCGCTTAGCTTTGGGGCTTGAAGGCGCAATCTCCGATACCTGGTCATACGATGTTTATGCCACTGTTGGCCATGTTCAAGCCGATACCGAGTGGTACGGTGAGATGTTCGAGCAGCGCTTTAAGGATGCTGTCGATGTTATCCGGGATAGAAGTGGTGCCTTGGTATGTCGTAGTGAACATGCCAGAGCCAATGGCTGTAAGCCGTTGAATGTGTTTGGTCGCGGCCTCTATGATAAAGCCGCTTACAATTGGGTCAGCACAGATGCCATTCGCCGCTCATCAATCGATCAATACGTTGCCGGCGCCTCTGTCAGCGGTGATCTATTTGAGCTGCCTGCGGGTTTCATTGCTGCCGCCTTCAGTTTGGAGTATCGAAAAGAGACCGCCGACACCCTGCCGGATCCGGCAATGCGAGAAGGTCTTCTGTTTAACAACAGATCTCAACCTCTCTCCGGTGAATTTGATGTGACTGAAGCATCGGCTGAATTGTCCGTTCCATTGCTAAAAGATGTTATGTTAGTTCAGGATCTAACTCTTGAAACTGCATTTCGTTACATGGACTACTCCACCTCCGGCTCAGATAACGCCTGGAAAGTAGGGTTCAACTGGGCACTGAATGACGATTTGCGCATCCGGGCTAACCGCTCCAAGTCAGTGCGAGCCCCCAACATAGCCGAATTATTTAACCCAGCCAGCCAAACATTCAGAGGGATCAGTGACTATTGCGCGGCCAGTTATCGCAATCGAATTAACCCCACATATCTAAGTAATGTGCTGGCTAACTGTGCAGCCCAAGGGATCCCAACCACCTTTGAACCATCCCAGGAATGGTATGGTTCAACCCGTCCAGGCTTTATCGTCGGGAACCCTGAGTTAAAAAACGAAGTGGCGAATGATTTCACTCTGGGCTTTATATACACGCCTTCTTATCTGGAAAACTTCAGCTTGACTGTGGACTACTGGAAGTTCGATATGGAGAATGTGATCAATAATTTCAGCGGTGCCGCAGTCGTTAAGTACTGTTACCAATCCAGTTCAACCAATAATCAATTCTGCCCTTTACTCAGGCGAGATCCCACCACTCATGAAATCGTCAATTATTTCGAGAAACCCTTTAACTCGGCATCCAGTGTCACTTCGGGTGTTGATTTTGAGGTCAACTATCGTCTTGAAACCGGTTTCGGTGACTGGGGCTTCCGCCTATTCAGTACTTATCTGGAAGAGCGTTCATTCAACCCTACCGGATTTGCTGATGACAACGTTAAATCGGCAGGTGAGCAGGCTCGTCCACGCTGGCGTCACCGACTGACCACAGACTACACCTACAATGACTTCTCTGCCGTGCTGACCGCCAATCATCGCAGTAGCACAGTGTTGGATAACGAATGGTCACCCAATCAAAACAACTATAACGACATCCCGTCTTATACCACTTTTGATTTGACCAGCCGTTACAACATCACAGATGCCT
>NZ_JBKORL010000043.1:0-13099 GCF_047314525.1 Shewanella sp. BJSY2023SW007
CCGCAGGTGATGGGTTACGTCTGTGGTCAAAAGCCCGGCAAGTATTGGTGAGGGATTTAAGGCTTAAAGCAATGCTAGCCGCCGTGCCAGCGGCGAATACTCGCCTTGTTATTCGATGCTTATGGTATGGGGTTTCCTGGAAACCGCTGGAACCATGAGTTTTCAAGCCATAATGACTCACGCTCAGTTGGCGATTGGACAAATAAAAAGGGAGCCAAGAGGCTCCCTTTCGCATAAAGCACCAGAGTGATTAGTTCTGGATAACAGTGGCAACGTTGTAGTCGCCGCTTTGGGTTACGCTGATAGCATTGCTGGCGCCGGCCTGAGAACCGACAACCAGGTTTTCGTTACCGCTTTGGGTGATCATCAGGCTGTTACCTGTACCAACCACGGCGAAGGCGCCGCCTTCAACACCGCTCACCCAGTTGTTGTCACCGCTTTGAACGATTTGAGCCAGGTTGTCATCACCCAGGATCAGCAGATCAACCAGGTTGAGCTCACCACTTTGAGTGGTTTCGATATCGGTATTGTTGTAGCCAACCACTGTGACCAGAGCTTCGTTGGCGCTGCCGTCTTGCTCCATATCCACTTCGTTGTTATCGCCTTCCAGTTCGGCATAAGCAAAGTTTTCAGTGCCTTCCTGATGGATTTCGATCTGGTTGTCTTCACCTGTGGTGAAAGCGACCAGTTCGTTGTAATCCCCCTGTGAAGTCAGGTCCATGCTGTTGTCTGTGCCATAGGCGGCGGCAGTGGCAAAGTTGGTGCTGCCATCCTGCTCCAGGTCGATGTTGTTGTCGTCACCCCAGATTTGAAATTCAACGCCGTTGGTGTCGCCTTCCTGCTGGATATCGACTAGGTTATCGCTACCCTGAATATCGGCAACCAGCAGATCGCCCACCGTGTTGCCGTCACCTTTCTGATAGATTTCAACGTCGTTGTCATCACCTGTGGTGAATTCGAGCACTGCGGTGTTGGCTGTGCCGGTTTGCATCATTTCGATGCTGTTTTCAGAGCCGGACAGGGCATAAACAAAGCCAGTGTTCAGAGCGCCTGCCTGATCAATTTCGATACTATTGTTATCACCGTCAACGCCACGAACACCACCTATGTTGGCGTTACCTTCCTGCAGTACGGTCACAGAGTTGCCGTTGCCTACATTGGGACTGAAATCAACGGCTATCATGCCAGCTTCGTTGTTGTTACCGTTCTGGCTGATGTAGCCAAAGTTGTCGTTGCCGTTGACACGGAATACTGCAAAGTTGGTGTCACCGTTTTGGTTTACTTCGGCGCTGTTGTTGTCACCGATCAGCTCAACATTGGCTTCGTTGAAGAAACCGGATTGAGCGACAGTTGCGGTGTTGACGTTACCATCCACATCGACGCTGGCAACGTGCCAGTCTTCATTCTGAGCTACAGTGATTTTGTTTTCGTCGCCCTTGGAATCAACATAGGCTTCGTGCCAAACACCGTCTTGAACCACAGTGGCTTCCTGGGCAGAACCTTCTTGATTGATGACAGTCAGGTTCAGAATGCCGGTTTGCTCGGCATAGACTTCCTGACCTACAGTGCTGCGGCTCTGTTGGTTAACTGAGATTTCATTGACACTGCCGGCGAAAGCTTGGGCACTCATACCCAGACCCGTTGTGATAGCCAGTGCAATCAGTGACTTTTTAGCTTGAGATTTCATTAAACGCTCCCTGTGTTTTTAATACTGCGTGATGCTGATAGTGGCAGCATCGGCAATTTGTTGTATCGAAAAATTGGCGCTGCCAAGCTGGTTGAGTTGCACCAGATTGTTATTGCCTATTTGAGTGATGTTTGCCTTATTGGCGTCACCCACCTGCATCATTTCAACCTGGTTATTGACCCCGAGTTGTACTACTTGCGCCTGATTTCCCAACCCGGCTTGGGTGAGGATGGCGCTGTTGTCAATTCCGGCTTGAACTATGATGGCTTGGTTGAAACTGCCTTGTTGCATCAGGTCGACCAAGTTATCGCGTCCCTGAGTTTCCAGCAGCGTCTGGAGGGTGACTGGCAACTCCTGTAGTGCATTCACCTGGCGTTCTGTCGCTGCTGTACCAAGACTGGTCAACAAAACGGCCGAACCAAACAGGATTTTTGCGAGTACCGACACCTAAGACTCCTTTTCGTACATATCCTTGATTGAACCAGAGTGGTACAAATCAGCAACAAAAGTTACGCGCCTTGAGCCGGGGTCGCAATCGGAGTTAAAGGCTATTTAGGCTTTAGTCGATATTGCTTTTTGCAATAATGGTGAATTGATTTATTTTGTTTTATAAACAATGAGTTGTGTTTTATTTCTGGCGATTTTTAAGTTTGTTCATACCTAACACGTCTAGTATTAAAGTCGTATTTTACCGTTTGCTACTATCGCTATTGTTTTCATTGCGGTAACAATCTATTTGCAATAAATAAACGCCGGATTTCACTCGCTGGTCACTGTTTGCCTGTCGTTTCAAGGAAGTGCCGCAGATGCAAGCCGTTCCGGATATCAAGGGATTATAAGGACTATAGGAAGCCCGAATATGTTGAAAAAATTCTCGCCATTGGCAGTAGCTGTCGCTGGGGTTATGGCGCTTGGTAGTGCGCCTGCAATGGCTAAAAACGAGATTCGTTACGCCAAAGACTCTATCCTGGTGGTTTACAAGGATAATGCCACCAAGGAGGAGCGCACCGCGGCTCAGCGCCTGGTACGTGGTACTTTGCGTGATGCCAATGCCGATGGTATAGATGACAAATTTGCCCGTTTGCTCGATGGCCGTCTGGCAAAGCTGAATCTGCGCCAAGGAGCCGATATTGAGCAGGCGATCAAGATGATCTCCAGCCATCCGGCGGTTAAATATGCTGAACCCAACTACATTTTGCGCGCCATAGGCATGCCGGATGATCCTCGTTTCCCTGAGCTCTGGGGCATGCATAACACTGGGCAAACCGGTGGTGTGGCTGACGCCGATATTGATGCTCCCGAAGCTTGGGATGTCACTACAGGCAGCACGGATGTGATCATCGGGGTTATCGACACCGGGGTTGATTATAACCATCCTGATTTGCAGGCCAACATGTGGGTCAACCCGGGCGAAATTCCAGGTAACGGCATAGATGATGACGGCAACGGTGTGATTGATGATATTCACGGTTTCAGTGCTGCCAATAATAACGGCGATCCTATGGACGGTAACGGTCATGGTACCCACGTAGCAGGAACCATCGGCGCCAAGGGAAATAATGGCCTGGGTGTCGCCGGGGTAAACTGGGACGTGACGATTATTGGCTGTCAGTTCCTGACTCCTGCCGGTACAGGTTCTACCGCCGATGCCATCGCCTGTATTGACTATATGACGGATCTCAAGGTGAATCATGGCGTCGATATCAAGGCCACCAACAACTCCTGGGGGGGCGGTGGTTTCAGCCAGGCGCTGAAGGATTCCATCGAAGCCGCCGGTGAAGCAGGTATTTTGTTCCTGGCAGCGGCCGGTAACGATACCAGTGACAATGATGCCAGCCCCCATTATCCGTCCAACTATGAATCGGACATAGTGATGTCTATTGCCAGTACCGATAGCTCGGATGGTATCTCATGGTTCTCCAACTGGGGGGCTACCAGCGTAGACATGGCGGCGCCTGGCAGTGCCATTCTGTCAACGGTTCCAGGTGGTGGTTACGAGAGCTACTCTGGCACCTCAATGGCTACGCCTATGGTGAGCGGGGTGGCGGCTCTGGTGTGGTCCATCAACCCGGATCTGACACCGCTTGAGATGAAAGCACTGTTGATGAATTCGGGTGATGCCAATGCGGCCATGACTGGCAAGAGTGTTGCCGGTACCCGTCTGAACGCGGCCAACGCACTCGATCAAGCCAACCCAAGCCCAAGTTATCGCTTCAGCGTGACCCCGGCTGCCCGCACCATTGAAGCCGGTGAAAGCACCAGCTATGACTTCAGTGTCGGTAGTGTCGCCGGTTGGAATGGCAGTGTTGAGCTGAGTGTCAGTGTGGAGCCCGCTCTGGAAGGGGTATCTTTGTCTGCCACCAGCGTTGGTGCCGGTGACAGCTTTAGCCTGAACGTCGCCAGCACAGCCGAGACTCAGTGGGGCGATTACGCCATCACGGTATCGGGTAATGACGGCAGTATTGAAAAGAGCAGTGTGGTGAGCCTGGAAATCATCCCTCAAGGGCTGAACGACTTCCCATACAGCAATGATACCCCGGTGGCTATTGCCGATAACACTACAGTGACCAGCACCATTGAGATCGCCGATCCGCTGCAGATCTTCGGGGTCAACAGCAACGTCAATATCAGCCACACCTGGATTGGTGATTTGACAGTGACCCTGACTTCGCCATCCGGTACCGAAGTGGTGCTGCATAATCGCGAAGGCAGCAGCAATGACGATATCGTCAAGAGCTGGGATCTGGGCGACTTCAATGGTGAAATTGCCCAAGGTACCTGGACTCTGAGTGTGACTGACCACGCCGGTGGTGACAATGGCACCCTGAACAACTGGGGTATGGTGATCACTGCGCTGGGTGAAGCTGGTCCTTCAGCACCTAATGCCGGCTTTGACTATCAAACCGAAGGTCTGAGTGTCAGCTTCAGCAACAGTAGCTCTGATATCAATGATGATATCGCCGGCTACCACTGGGATTTCGGTGACGGCTCTGTTTCCAGTGAGGCAAACCCTCAACATGTGTATGCCGAGGCTGGTACCTACACAGTTACCCTGACAGCGACCGATGCCACTGAGCTCAGCGACAGCGTCAGCATGGAAGTGCAGGTATTTGCCCACAGCATTTCTGCCGATATCAGCCGCGCCCTCAAGTCCCGTCGTGGCAGCGCCATGGTCGATGTGAACTGGAATGGTGCCCTGGGTGATGAAGTGGCGATTTTCCGCGATGGTGAGCAGGTTGCGACCACCGCCAACGATGGCCAGTTCCGTGATCGCTTCAGCACTGAAGCCGAGAGTGTGACTTATCAGGTTTGTGAGCTGGAAACCGAGCTTTGCTCTGATCCTGTTGTTGCTCAATTCTGATAACCCGAATAGATGAAAGCGGCCAGCTGGCCGCTTTTTTTATAAACACATCGCGCAAAAATTAATTTTTGATGACAGGGGGAGATAACTTCAGAACATCGCAATCATTCAAGCTGGGGGAGGTTGCCCAATGCTTTACCTTTCATTGAAGTTGTGTCGGTGCAAGCTTATCTGCTTGGCCGGGTTTACTTGGATGCTGGCGGCCAAGTACACTGATTTTCCTATTGGAGTACTAAGGATAACAATAAGATGAGTATTTGGTTTCGCCCCATCACCCTGGAAGATTGTGCCAAACTGGATGTTGGTATGAGTGGCAAGGGCACCCTGATGCAGACACTGGGGATCCGCATCACTGAGATAGGTGATGACTATATGGTGGCCAGCATGCCGGCGTCTCCGGCTATCCACAATCCACTTGGAATAGTACATGGTGGTGCCAATGTGGCACTGGCAGAAACTGTGGCCAGCTATGCCGCCAATTTTGCGGTGGACTTTGAAAACTACTATTGTGTCGGTCAGGAGATCAACGCCAATCACCTGCGGGCAGCTCGCAATGGTGAACTTAAGGCAACCGCCAAAGCGGTACATTTGGGGAAACGCAGCTCTGTCTGGGAAGTGCTTATTCATAACAGCGCCGGTGAGCTGACCTGTATCTCCCGTATGACCGCGGCCGTGATCAAGCGTTAGGGCCATATGCTAGTGAGGCGCTTGCGTAAAAGCATAGATTAAGGCCATTTTATCAGTTTGTTTTTCAAGATTATTTCACCCGCATGGGCAATGGGCCTAGTTGCAATTGGGTAGATTGCCAACAGGCCCAAAGCCGATGTTTTAGCACCAGTATTCATTTTTGCTCCTGTTTGTTAGCGACTATCCTTATAGGCGAGGGTTCGGGAATTGGCATTCAGGGGGGTCATGATTCGAAGACTGTCACTGCTGTGAAATAGGGGATCTTGGATGGATACAATCAATATATGGGAGTGGGTCGGATATCTGGCATCAGTAGTGGTGGCCATCTCTCTGATGATGTCCAATATCAAACGGCTGCGCTGGTGGAACCTGCTTGGAGCGGCGCTGTTTGTTGCCTATGGTGTGGCCATTGCTGCATATCCTGTGGCTTTGGTGAACTTCTTTATAGTGCTTATCGATGCCTACTACCTGGTTAAACTCTATCGCATCCCTGCGCCTGAATTGCCGTCAAGTGATCAAATAAACGCTGAAAAATCAGATGATAAGTAAGCTGGCAAACCACCGGCGCCCGAGTAATCTCATGGTGCCGGTTTCTATAACATTTGTTTCTTTCGTGACAATATCTTCTTGTTCTGCTTTTAGCCGTTTTTCATCTTGACTGGCAGTCACTGTCATCTCGGTTATGCATTTCTTTATCCCCGTTTCTCAATCTCAAACTCAAAGCAATCTATAAACGGGATTGTGATAATCAGTTTTAATCGTTTTTTAAAGCGTGGTTGTTTGACTAAGATGACCACATCGCCAATATGACTGCTCAAGGGAGCACCTATGGCTACCATATATGATGTGATTGAAAACTGGTTAAACGAAACAAAGGACTAAGGAGCACGAGATGAGTCAGAAGCAATATATCACCAGCCAGAGCGGCGCCCCTATCGCAGACGATCAGAATTCCCTCTCCGCCGGAGAGCGTGGTCCGCTGTTGCTGCAGGACTGGCACCTGATTGAAAAG
Organism: Shewanella sp. BJSY2023SW007; assembly: GCF_047314525.1. NCBI lineage: Bacteria > Pseudomonadati > Pseudomonadota > Gammaproteobacteria > Alteromonadales > Shewanellaceae > Shewanella > Shewanella sp. BJSY2023SW007. The sequence continues at coordinate 6,748 of NZ_JBKORL010000043.1, forward strand.
TTGGCCCACTTCAACCGCGAGCGGATCCCAGAACGGGTAGTGCATGCCAAGGGCACAGGTGTTTATGGTACCTTCACTGTGACCAATGATATGAGCCAATACACCATAGCCGAACATTTCCAGGGTGTTGGTACCCAGACCGAGGCCTTTGTTCGTTTCTCGACCGTAGGCGGTGAAATGGGCAGCGCCGATGCCGAGCGCGATCCCCGTGGCTTTGGAGTACGTTTCTACACCAAGCGCGGCAATCACGACATAGTGGGCAATAACACCCCCACCTTCTTCCTGCGTGATGGCATCAAGTTTCCTGATTTTATCCACACTCAGAAGCGTAATCCGCACACTAATTTGAAAGATCCTCAGGCGATGTGGGACTTCTGGTCGCTCAACCCTGAGTCCTTGCATCAGGTGACTGTATTGATGTCTGACCGAGGCATTCCGGCCAACTATCGGCAGATGCATGGCTTTGGCTCGCATACCTTCTCATTTTGGAATGCCAAGGGTGAGCGCTTCTGGGTCAAGTTCCATTTCAAGACAGAGCAGGGGATAGCTAACCTGACTGAAGAGCAGGCCGCCAAGGTGAAGGGAATCGATCCGGATCATGCCCAGCGCGACATGGTGGCGGCAATCCAGGATGGTAATTTCCCCCGTTGGAAGCTCAAGGTACAGATAATGCCGGAAGCCGATGCCAATACTTACCATATCAACCCGTTTGATTTGACCAAGGTATGGCCACATAAGGACTACCCGCTGATCGAGGTTGGGATACTGGAGCTCAATCGTCTGCCACAGAACTACTTCGCCGAAGTGGAGCAGGTGGCACTGGCGCCGAGTAACCTGGTTCCCGGTGTTGGCGCGTCGCCGGACAAGATGTTGCAGGCTCGCCTGTTTGCCTACGCCGATGCCCAGCGTTATCGGATAGGAGCCAACTATAACCAGTTGCCGGTGAACTGTCCTCACGCGACTCAGGCCAATCACCATCAACGTGCCGGTGCCATGGCCGGGGCTCAGTGCCCTTACCATGGAAGTCAGACAGGTGGCGATGCGTCGGCAAACTATGGCCCCAACTCGCAGCCAAGCGGCCTGCAGGATGCGACCGAGTTCAAAGAGCCGCCACTGCGCCTGGATGGTGAAGCCGACAGATACAGCCGTTATGGCCAGGATGACTACACCCAGGCAGGCAACCTTTACCGCCTGTTGCCGGAAGAGGAAAAGGCCAGGCTTATCAGTAATATCTGCGGTACTCTGAGTCAAGCGACTCAGGATGTGCAGCAGCGAATGATAGGCCACTTCAGCCAGGCCGATGCCGACTATGGCCGCCGGGTGCAAGAGATGCTGGTCAGCTGATAGTTGCACGCCGGAAGTAAAAGGGGCAGCTTGAGCAGCCCCTTTTGCGTTGTCAGCGGTTTTCCTACTCCCACAACAGGGTGGCTATCCCCAAAAGGGCAAACAGCAGGGCGCAACCTCTGTGGATCCAGGTCATGGGCAGCTTGTCGGCACTGAAATGGCCGGCCAGCACCACGGGAACATTCGCCAACAGCATGCCGACAGTGGTGCCTGTTACTACCATCAGCAGGCTATCGTATTTGGCCGACAGCACCACGGTTGCGACCTGGGTCTTGTCACCCATTTCGGCGATAAAGAACAGCAAACAGGTAGCTACGAAGGGGCCATAGCGGTAGAAGCGGCTCTCTTCGGCATCGACCTTATCGGGTACCAGCACCCAGAGGGCGATGGCAAAGAAACTGCCGGCAACAAGGTAACGGCCGATATCGGCGCTGAGCCAACCCATGGCCCATTGGCCCAGCCAGGCGGCGGCAAAATGGTTGAGCAGGGTGGCGATAAGGATCCCTGAGATAATTGCGGTCTTGTTTTTGAAACGAGCGGCCAACAACAGGGCCAACAGCTGAGTCTTGTCACCGATTTCGGCTACGGCGACAGTGAGAGTTGAGGCGATGAGTGCTTCCAAAATGGGCGTTCCTTCGGGGTGGCAAAATTCCAAGCACAGTCCACCGCCCACCCCTTTATATTTGTGCGGTATACCGTGCTCAGGTCTTGCCTGGCAAGCCTAAACTTGCTGTAAGCACCATGGCATGAGGCCAAGTGTGTTGATGCTTACCCCTGGGCGGGACCCAGGTTAGCTACTCCCCTAAGACAGAGGCGGCCATTATAACCATAAAGCTCGCCATGGCAACACTGCTCTGATTTCGATAAAAATGAGATTTCTTTGTCTGGGAAAGAGTGTGGCGCGATTTTTACGCCGCTGAAGGTCGAGAAAATGGTTTATGTTTCCGTTTGATAGCCCTGCATCAGGAATCAAGTAGAAGCATAAGGTAACTGGCCGATAGTCGCGCTTCCCCGCTTGCCCAAGGGCTGTGGCTCTGTTAATGTCCCGGTTAAGTTAATTTTTGAGAAAGAGCCTCAGTGTTGAGTTTGCATCTTTGCAGTCCCCAATTCCGCTGTCCACGATTTAGTTAGCCCCAGTGGCTTGGTGGCATACCTCTTCTGTTTGCTGAGCTGTTGGGGCCAATGAAACTCCGTAAGGCGGAATTTCATCTGCGGCCAAGACGTTACAGCTTGCCAGCTGCGCTGACAATTCGCCTTTCCCCTTGGGTAAATCTGACCTTAAAGATAACAAGACAAAAGAACAGGACGAATTTTAGTGAACTTAAAAATATTGGGCTCTGTAGCCATAGTCGCGGGTACTGCGATTGGCGCCGGTATGTTGGCCTTGCCACTGGCAACAGCTGCCATGGGCTTGCTTCCGGCACTGCTATTGATGTTGGTCATTTGGGGCATTTCCGCCTACACCTCACTGTTGATGTTGGAAGTCAATCTGCGCTCCGGCGTGGGGGATAACCTGCATGTCATTACAGGTAAAGCCTTGGGTAAGACGGGGCAACTGATTCAAAGCGCCGCTTTTCTCAGCCTGCTGTTTGCCCTGACCGCCGCCTACTTGACCGGTGGCGCCGAGCTACTGATGCTCAAGGCCAAGGCCTGGTTCGATATGACCCTGGATGGCCAGGATGCGGTGCTGCTGTTTACCTTGGCTCTGGGCAGTTTTGCCGCCTTGGGAGTCGGCTGGGTCGATAAGCTCTCCCGCGGGCTGTTTTCTGCCATGATAGTCATGCTGGTGCTGGTGGTACTGTTTTTGCTGCCTGAGGTGAATATGAATACCTTACTGGAGCAGGCGCCGACCGATTCCTATGCCAAGGTGTGGCTTGCCGCCGTGCCTGTGGTGTTTACCTCTTTTGGTTTCCATGTCTGTATTGCCACTCTGGTGCGCTATCTTGATGGTGACACGGTTTCCCTGCGCAAGGTGCTGCTGATAGGCTCCGGCATTCCGCTGGCCTGCTATCTGCTTTGGCTGTTGGTGACCCTGGGTACTGTCGGCGGTGATACCATTCATGGCTTTGGCGGTTCACTGTCGAAACTCATCAGTGCCTTGCAGGCCATCAGCGAGCAGCCTTTGGTGAGCAAGTGCATTGGGCTGTTTGCCGACTTGGCGTTGATCACCTCGTTTCTTGGAGTGACCCTGAGCCTGTTTGACTTCAGCGCCGAGCTTATCCGCGCCAAGAGTAACTTTGTCGGCCGCCTGCAGACCTGGTTGCTGACCTTTATTCCGCCGCTGGCCTGCGCCCTGTATCTGCCAGAAGGTTTTTCGGCGCTGCTGGGCTTTGCCGCCGTGCCTTTAGTGGTGATCATCATCTTCCTGCCGATAGCCATAGCACTGAAACAGCGGCGTGAGTCGCCGGAAGGCTACAAAGTTGCCGGTGGCAAACCGGCGATGGCACTGATGGCCCTCCTGGGGATAGGCATTATAGCTGCCCAGTTGTATGCGACGCTGGGGGCCTAAGCGAAGCCCTTTGTAAGGGAATTTTTCCGAGTCTGTAGCCGCTTGGTAGTCTGTGTTAAAGTCGGGACTTGTGCCCGGCTTTTTTGTTGCACAAAAACAACAAATTGAACTGATACCAGCGAATGGACTTACTAGAATGAAAAAATGGTTACTTGCAACGGCCATAGCTACCAGTTTTGGTGCTCAGGCCGATGAGGGTATGTGGCAGCCCTACCAATTGCCGGCCATGGCCGATGAACTCAAGGCCAAAGGACTGGAAATAGACGCCAAGTCTATCTCCAAGCTGACCGAATTCCCGATGAATGCCGTGATAAGCCTGGGCGGCTGCACCGCGTCTTTCGTTTCGCCCAAGGGGCTGGTGGTAACCAACCATCACTGTGCCTACGGCTCCATCCAGTACAACTCCACCCCGGAGAAGAATCTGCTGCGTGATGGCTTCCTGGCGAAAAACTTTGCCGAAGAACTGCCGGCAACTCCGGGCTCGCGGGTATATGTCACCGAAGAGGTCACCAATGTGACCGACAAGGTCAAGCAAGGCCTGGACAATAAGCAGGGCGACGCTTTTTACAAGGGCGTCGAGGCGGCCGAGAAGTCACTGGTGGCCCAGTGTGAAAAAGAAGATAGCTATCGCTGTCAGGTTTACAGCTTCCACGGTGGTCTCGAGTACTATCTGGTGAAGCAGCTGGAAATCCGTGATGTTCGTCTGGTGTATAACCCGGCGGCCAGCGTGGGTAAGTACGGCGGTGATGTCGACAACTGGATGTGGCCGCGCCACACAGGCGATTTCTCCTTCTACCGCGCCTATGTCAACAAAAATGGCAAGCCGGCCGATTTCTCCAAGGATAACGTACCTTACGAGCCCAAGAGCTTCCTCAAGGTGTCGGCCAAAGGGGTCAAGGAAGGGGACTTTGTGATGGTGGCCGGTTACCCGGGCCGCACCAACAGATACCGCACCGGCAATGAAGTGGAAAACCAGTTTGAGTGGTCTTACCCACAAGGCAAGGAGCTGCGTGAGCGCTTTATCGAGATCATTAAAGAGACGGCCCCGGAAGGCAGTGATGAGCGCATCAAGTACGAGAGCCTGATCGCCGGTCTGGCCAACTATGCCAAGAACTTCACCTCGATGATCGAGTTCTATGGTAAGTCGACCATGCTGGAAGACAAGCGTACCCTGGAAGCCAAGCTCAAGAGTTGGATCGATGCCGACAGCAGCCGCAAGGCCCAGTATGGTGAGGTGTTGGCACAGTTGGACAAGCTGGTCGCCCAAAGCCAGGCAGATCAGCAGCGTGACATTATCCTGGGCTATCTGGGGTATACCACTATGTTGCCAACGGCCCGCGAACTCTATCGTCTGGCCAATGAAAAGGCATTGCCGGACATGGAGCGCGAGCCGGGTTTCCAGGAGCGTGACATGATCCGCTTCAAGGCCGGTATGGAGCGTATCGATCGCCGTTATGCCGCCAGTGTCGACAAGGCGCTGGTGTTTGAGATGCTCAAGCGTTATGCGGCGCTGCCCAAGTCTGAGCGGCTGCCGGCGCTGGACAAGTACTTCGGCATAGGCAACAAGCTCGATGAGGCCAAGCTGAAAAAGACTCTGGACAAGATGTACAAGAATACCAAGCTGGATAACAAAGATGTGCGTCTGGCCTGGATGGACAAGTCGGTTGCCGATTTCAAGGCCTCGAAAGATCCTATGATCCAGTTTGCTGTGGCCTTCTATGACACAGGTATGCAGCTGGAGCAGAAAAAGAAAGAGTTGGCCGGTGAGCTGATGAAGGTGCGTCCTCAGTACATGGAAGCCATCATTGCCTACAACCGTGAGCAGGGTAAACCTGTGTATGCCGATGCCAACTCCAGCCTGCGGGTGACAGTGGGCCATGTGAAGGGCTACTCACCCAAAGATGGTCTCTACGCCGTACCTTTCACTCGTCTGGAAGGCATAGTGCAGAAAGACACAGGGGTTGAGCCTTTCGATGCTCCCAAGAAAGAGCTGGAGCTTATCAAGGCCAAGCAATATGGTGACTTCTACTTCAAGGATATTGACTCGGTACCGGTCAACTTCCTCTCAACTCTGGATACCACAGGCGGTAACTCAGGCTCGCCAACCCTCAACGGCCGTGCCGAGCTGGTGGGACTGCTGTTTGACGGTGTTTATGAGAGCATCATAGGTGACTGGAACTACGACGATAACATCAACCGCTCCATTCAGGTGGACAGCCGTTACATGCTGTGGGTGATGAAGTATCTGGATAATGCAGACAACCTGCTGCAAGAGATGGAAATCGTTAAGTAAGCTTTGCCATCAACAACAATCCCCGCCAAGTTGCGCAACGTAGTTCACTTAAGCGGGGCTGCCTTGTGATTAACAGGGTATCGGGTCTTTGATATTTTTACCGCCCTAGGTCGATTTGGCTTAGGGCGTTTGTCTATAAAGAGGATGGACAAGTCTCCTCGCAGACTGTTTAGACGCTTCGGCGTATTACCTGGTGACACCGCTTT
>NZ_JBKORL010000044.1:0-1297 GCF_047314525.1 Shewanella sp. BJSY2023SW007
TTTTCTCGACCATACGGCCATTGGCATCGTAGCGGAAAACATTGTCTCCCTGACGCACTACCCGCCCGGCTTGCTAAAAGATATGGCTGTCCTGTCTTTTTTATTTCCATCTCCCAAAAAACCATTTTTACCATATACTTTAACTAAATAGTTAATCTCTTTAATTACGTTTTCAATCATCTTTCACACTTCCCACTTAAATTAATTATGACCTGAAAAACAATTAGTCGACCACTTGTTGAGTTTTGTGTATTTCCTCTGTGACCCTGCAAGCTATCAAGTCGGTCACCGCATATACAGCACTCTAAATCTAGAAGACGCGGGTCGTTAACATGGACAATACCTCGTGAGCCGTTTCTGTATTACAAATAATTTAATCAACACACCGACGCGCCACCTCAAAAATAGTATTTCTTTAAAAAATCACCTATTAAAAAAGCTCTTCGGATGACCATACTCAATTTTTTCAAATCTAATTTTTAAGTTATTTTTTTTACACCGTTCAACAAAATCATCACTGACAACAAAATTCGAGTAGTACTTCTCATCTCTAGCAATAAAAAAACTCTCCAAAGGCTCTCTATAAGCAACAACAGAAAGCATACGGTCACCATTTGTCAGAATTTTATACTTAGATTTTTCTTCATCTACAAATTTAGCTTTTGCATTTACCAATCCAATACTAAATTTACAAACCCCATCCACACCCACATTTAAAAAAGACAGGCAATCTAACTCCCTCAACACATCAACAGCTCTCTTTGAAAAGATTGGGAATGGTACAACACAACTAAGGAAATCAGAGCAATCTATCAAATTGTTAAAATTGTCAACTTGGGAACTACCATTAATATTCAAAAAGTTTTCAGTTTCCGAACGATCATCACCTAAAAAAACATCCCACAATTTAGAATTCAACTCAGCTCCAAAATCAACAACTATATTCTCGCTCGCCGCCTGCGGCTTAATTTTGTAAATATTCATAACTAACCCTTCGGACATTTATTTTTCAATGCATAACGCGTCTCGTGTTGAAAGTCGAGCAACTCCTTATTTACTCGCTCTTTATCCCATCCTTCTACCCTAGCACTTTCCTCTAATCGATCTAGGCGCTCTTTGATATAAGCATTATATTCCGCATGAGGTTTTCCATCTAACTGAAAATGATGATGTGTCATCTTCGTCGGATGAATTCCATCAGCAACAGGTAAATACACCATATTCGTAGCGCCATTAATATTAAGATCTGACCTATTAAAGAAAGGATGAGCTCGATGTTCATAAGAAACAATATGAT
>NZ_JBKORL010000045.1:0-10553 GCF_047314525.1 Shewanella sp. BJSY2023SW007
ACGCCCTAAGCCAAATCGGCCTAGGGCGGTAAAAATATCAAAGACCCGATACCCTGTTAATCACAAGGCAGCTCCGCTTAAGTGAACTACGTTGCCTTTATTAAGGGGCGTTTTTATTTGTTGTTAATGGCAAAGATAAAATAACCCTGTTTAATTCTCTGAAGCTGTTAAGCCTGACAACACACTTAGCCCACAACCCAGCTCAGTTCGGGTAAACGGCTGAGATCCAGCTTGTCGCCTTCGGTCGCTATAGCCGAGGCCTGAGGTCTGGGCTTAGGCTGCACGCCGTCGGCATGTTCCAGCACACTCAGGAGTTGCCGCTGGGCATCCGGCTCACCGTGAACCAGAATAAGTGGCGGCGCGCCCTCAAACTCACGATACCAGCGCAGCAATTCGGCCTGATCCGCATGGGCCGACAACCCACCGACTGTGTGAATTCTGGCGGCGACATTCACCGAATTACCGTTGATGGTAAGCTCACTGGCGCCATCGACCAGCAGCCGCCCCGGGGTTCCCAGTGCCTGAAAACCACAGATGATAATGTCGCACTCGGGCCGCCACAGGTTGTGTTCCAGATGACAGCGAATACGACCGCCGTTACACATGCCGCTGCCGGCAATAATGATAAGCCCCTGGTGTACGTCGTTGAGTTCCATCGACTCTTCGGTACTTTGGATAAACTCTATTCCAGACAGCAGCGGGTGCTGCCCGGGGTGTTGATGCACGAAACGCTTGAAGTCCTCGTCCATCAAGGGATAGTTATTGATATACACCTTGGTGGCCTCTATGGCCATGGGGCTGTCGAGGCAGATTTTCCAACGTGACAGATCCCACTCCCCGGCATAAAGGTGAAACAGATACAAAAGCTCCTGCGCCCGGCCAACCGAGAAGGCAGGGATCAGGATATTGCCGCGGCTCTCACTGATGGCTGTCGCGAAGATCCCCTTGAGTTCTTCCAGAGTCGCCTCCCAACTCCGGTGCAACCTGTCGCCATAAGTGCTTTCCATCAGCACCAGATCGGCCTGTTGGATCAGCGTAGGATCTTTGAGGATCGGCATACCGGCGCGGCCAAGATCGCCACTGAACACCAGTTTTTTCTGGGTGTTGCCATCATTGATCCACAGCTCCAGTAGCGCCGACCCCAGAATATGGCCGGCATCACTCAAACACAGGGTCACACCGGGAATGGGATCCAGCTTGGTGCCATAGTCCAGTGGAATAAAACGGGTCAGTGCCAGTTCGACATCTTCTTCGGTGAACAGCGGCTCTATCGGTTCGAGATCTTGCCTGGCACGTTTGCGGTTCTGCCGCTCGGCATCACGCTGCTGCAGCATGGCGGCATCCTTGAGCATGATGGCGCACAGATCCATGGTGGCCTTATGGGTGTAGATTGGGCCGCTAAAACCCTGCTTCACCAGCAGGGGCAAGCGCCCAGAATGATCGATATGAGCGTGACTCAACACCACGGCAGTCAGGGATTCAGGAGCAAAGGGAAAGGCTTCATGGTTACGCAATTCATCCTGCCGCCCTCCCTGAATAAGACCACAATCCAACAACAAACTTGCATCGTTGACCCGCAACAGATGGCAGGAACCTGTGACTTCCTGGGTAGCACCCCAAAACTGCAAGCTCATGGACATAACACTTCCCTCTTTGAAACAATTCAATACAGCTGCGGAAATAACTTTACCGCACCTCTAAGCCTATGCCCTTATGGGAAAAAGTGACACTCCCTTATAGTCTAATTTTGCAATGGATCATTACGCCTCATGCTCTTGGGGCAGACCACGGGAGATAATCAGAGTCAGCAGTAACATGGCGCTGGAAACCCAGAGACAAGCCTCCAGCCCCCACCACTGAAACAGCGCACCGGAAAGCACTGTGCCCAGCAAGCGCCCGGCGGCATTGGCCATATAGTAGAACCCCACATCCAGGGATACCCCATCCTCGCGGGCATAACTGACAATCAGAAAACTGTGCAGCGAAGAGTTCACCGCAAACAAGGCTCCGAACAGCAACAGGCCACCGATAAGCCAGACGTGGGAGTATTGGCTATCAAGCCCAAGGGCGATAAGCGCGGGCACCAGAGCGAGCAAGCCGCACCAGAAGAGCGCCGCCGCCCGTCCCGGCAAGGCCGAGCCTTTATGCTTGCCGGCTGTCTTGCCGTCAGTCCTGGCGGTCAGTCTGGGTGCCAGGGCCTGCACCAAGCCGTAGGCGATAATCCAGCCGGCCAGAAAGCCCCCCACCTGCCAGTGATCCCAGCCAAATTGGCTGGCCAGATACACAGGCAAGGCCACCACAAACCAAACATCCCTGGCAGCAAACAGAAACAGCCTGGCCGCAGAGAGAATATTCACTGCCCGGCTTTTGGAAAACAGCTCACTGAACTTGGGCTTATTCTTGGCCTGGCCCAGTTCCGCCTTGAGAAACAGCAGCGAGCTCAGCCACACCAAGGTCAAAACAGCGGCCATGGCGGCAATGGCACCGGCAAATCCCAACAGGCTAAGCAGGGCGCCGCCGAGGAAGAAACCTATTCCTTTGAGGGCGTTCTTGGAGCCGGTCAGCAACGCCACATAGCGATACAGGGTCTGTCCCGCCTGGGCCGCATCCTTGGGTACCAGAGTCTTAATGGCACTCTTGGCACTCATCTTGTTGAGATCTTTGGCAATCCCCGACAGTGCCTGGGCCGCCATTACCCAGGGAATGGTCAGCCAGGCCTGAGGCACCAACAGCATGGCCAGCGCCACTATCTGCAGCCCAAGGCCGATATTCATGGTGCGGTTGAGCCCCAAACGGGCGCCGAGCCAGCCGCCCAACAGATTGGTGACCACACCGAAAAACTCATAGAAGAGAAACAGCATGGCAATGGCCAGCGCACCGTAACCCAACTGATAGAAATAGAGCACCACCAGCATGCGTAGCGCACCATCTGTCAGGGTAAAGGCCCAGTAGTTGCCGGTGATCAGCAGATATTGGCGCAGCGCCGGACTCATTTCAGCCATGGTGTTGTCCTTCAGGCATCCCGGTCCAAACGGCCCACCATCAGCGCCAACTCGGCGGTGCGATTGGCATAACCCCATTCGTTGTCATACCAACAGTAGAGTTTGAGCTGAGTGCCGTTGATCACCATGGTAGACAGCCCATCCACTATGCAGGAGCGGGGATCTGTCTTGTAGTCCACCGACACCAGCGGCCGCGACTCGAAGCCGAGAATACCCTTGAGTTCAGTCTCGGCCGCCTGTTGCAACAAGTCGTTGACCTGTTGCTCTGTCACTGTTTGCTCCAGTTCAAACACACAGTCGGTCAGTGAGGCGTTGGCCAGCGGCACCCTGACCGCATGGCCGTTGAGGCGGCCTTTCAGCTCAGGGAAAATATGGGTAATGGCGGTGGCACTGCCTGTGGTGGTCGGGATCAGGCTCTGGCCACAGGCGCGGGCTCGGCGCAGATCCTTATGGGGCGCATCCAATATGGTCTGGGTGTTGGTGATGTCGTGGATAGTGGTCATGGAGCCATGGCGAATGCCGAAGTTCTCATGGATAACCTTGACCACAGGCGCCAGACAATTGGTAGTACAGGATGCGGCTGTTACTATCGGATGCCTGGCCGGGTCGTAACTCTGATGATTCACCCCCATCACCAGGTTAGCGACACCGTCCTCTTTCACCGGCGCTGTAACCACCACACGTTTCACCCCTTGATCAAGATAGGCTTGCAGCAGCGCCTTGGTTTTCATCTTGCCCGAGGCTTCGATCACCAGATCGCATTGAGACCAATCGCTGTCTGCAATGGCCTGATTGCGACTGGTCGCTATCCGCCGACCGGCTATGACTATGGCACTGCCCTCATGCTCGACTGGGTGCGACCAACGGCCATGAACCGAGTCAAACTCCAACAGATGCGCCAGGGTGGCGGCATCACCTGCAGGGTCGTTGATCTGCACAAATTCGAGTTCCGGCCAATCCCAGGCAGCCCTCAAGGCCAGCCGTCCCATACGGCCAAAGCCGTTAATTCCCACCTTTATTGTCATCTCAATTCTCCGTTAATTTTTTTGGCCGCTGCCCAGTTACTGCGGCTACGGTTGGCAAATGCCACCAGGGACAGCATCACAGGCACTTCCACCAGTACCCCAACGACTGTGGCCAGCGCAGCTCCCGAGTGCAGACCAAAGAGGGAGATAGCCACGGCAACCGCCAGTTCGAAAAAGTTGGAAGTGCCTATCATGCAAGCCGGAGCGGCTATGCTGTGGGGCAGGCGCAAACGCTTCGCCAGCCACCAGGCCAGCAGGAAAATACCGTAAGTCTGCAGTAACAGTGGAATGGCGATCAGCACAATATTTTGCGGCTGGGCCACTATGGTTTCGGCCTGCAGTGCAAACAGCAGCACTACCGTCAGCAGCAGCCCCAATATCGACCAGGGTTTGAGCCTGGACAGCAAGGCCGTGATCGCCTCTGGTCGGCTATTGAGGTGTTTGCGGGTCAATACCCCGGCTAACAAGGGCAGCAACACATACAGCGCCACAGATAGGATCAAGGTTTCCCATGGCACCTGAATATCACTCACCCCCAGCAGCAGCGCCGACAGTGGTGCGAAGGCAAAAATCATGATCACATCATTGACCGATACCTGCACCAGAGTGTAGTTGGCATCGCCCCGGGTCAGTTGACTCCAGACAAACACCATGGCGGTACAAGGAGCGACTCCGAGAAGGATCATCCCGGCGATATACTCCTGCGCCGTTTGCGGTTCGACCCAGGGGGCAAACAGAAAACGAAAGAAGAGCCAGCCAAGCAGCGCCATGGTAAAAGGCTTCACCAACCAGTTGATCACCAGCGTCAGCAGCAATCCCTTGGGATTTCGGCCAACATCCTTGATAGCGGAAAAGTCAATTTGCACCATCATGGGATAGATCATCACCCAGATAAGCACGGCGATCACCAAATTGACATGGGCGTATTCCAGCGCCGCCACCGCGGTAAATACACCCGGCGCCAAATAACCCAGTGCTATCCCAGCTAAAATGCACAGCCCTACCCACAGGCTGAGCCAACGTTCAAAAATTCCCATACATCCCCCTCTCCGATCCCCCGGCGGTTAACTTCCGGCGCTCAAGTGATAGATTTCGGCCTGTTTCAACAGCAAGCTTGCGGCCTCGAGGCCATAGCCTCCAGCCGAGTCAGCTCATCAGCAATAAAGCCAGGGTTGGCCGTCAGTGTGTCCCGCAGCAACTGCTCGCACCAGGGTGCCAGTTCGGGGCTGAGACGATAAAACACCCATTGGCCCCGGCGTCTGTCCTGCAGCAGCCCCTGAGTTCGCAGCTGCGCCAAATGACGGGAGATCTTCGGTTGACTCAAGGCCAGGGCCTCAGTCAACTCGCAGACACAAAGTTCTCCCTGCTGCAGGATCAACAGCAGACTGCGCAGCCGGGTTTCATCGGCCAAGGCTTTGAAAAAAATGGTTAGTTCCATGATAAGCACCACTCCTTAAGGCCATTAGTCGGCCTGCCATACATCTGCCGTTTCAGTTGGCCATTCAAATGAGCATCTTCAGTAACCTGGAGAATATATGGATAAACAGATATGTGCTAAATCATATATAAAAACACCTATAGTTCAAGCGCTATTTTGAGGAGTCTATCGGATTGGAATTGGAGATCTGGCCCAGCGATTGCGCAGGGTTGCAACTGTTCATTTAGCAGAGTCAGGTACTGTCGTAAATTAATTTTAAACTCTAATTATTTCCGGCTTATTTCAGAGCTTGATTGCAAAACAGTTATAGCTCAAATCGAGATCTTATCGCTTGTCTTATAATTGCATGCAATATATTAAAAATTGAAAAGATTAAGTTTCATCAAAAATAAGCGAATGATTTTTAATGAAAAACATACAAGACATCAAGTCATAACCCAGTGAATCACTCAGATAGAAACTTGATCATTTTCTGATAAACATGAATAATATCGTTCGAACCAAAACCATTTGAACACTAATCAATTAATTGGTTAGCCTTCAAGTGGTTTTTCGCTAGTCCCACTTTAGCTGAAACTTAAGGAAGGAGAATCACGATGAATGCCAACAGCTCACAGGAGTCTGACAGTCATCTTTCACGCTACCAAATCAGCCTCAGAGATAAAGCCAAGTACCTGATCCAATTAGGGTGTTTCTGGCTCGTACTCTCAACCTACCTGTACCCATTCTGCAAACAAAAACTCAATCAAGCCTTCAGTGGCAATAACGGGCACTAATCTATGGATTATTCGAGTTATATCTCTTTGGCCATCTACTTTGTGGTCATGTTGGCGATAGGCCTGTTTGCCTATCGCAATTCTACCGATGATATTTCGGGCTACATTCTCGGCGGCCGTCAGGTCAGCCCTCAGGTCACGGCGCTGTCGGCCGGCGCTTCCGATATGAGCGGTTGGATGCTGATGGGTCTACCGGGTGCCATGTTTGTTATCGGCTTCGACACCATCTGGATTGCGCTTGGCCTGCTTATCGGCGCTTGGTTCAACTATCTGCTGGTGGCGCCCAGGCTCAGGGTTTATACCCAGGAAGCAGATGACGCCCTGACTCTGCCGGACTTTTTCAGCAAGCGCTTCGAGAAGAAAAACGGCTCGGTGCGGATGATTTCTGCAGCGGTGATCATACTCTTCTTTACTCTCTACACCTCTGCCGGCCTGGTCGCCGGGGGCAAACTGTTTGAATCCGCCTTCGGCCTGAGTTACCAGCTTGGCCTGGTGATCACTGTCTCAGTGGTGGTGGCCTACACCCTATTGGGGGGCTTTCTGGCCGTCAGTATGACCGACTTTGTGCAGGGCTGTATTATGTTTGTCGCCCTGGTGATGGTGCCTATAGTGGCTTTTCAGGAGTTCAACAATGGCACAGAGATGATGGCGCAGGCCAATCACACCATAGTGCCTCTGTCTGAATCTGTGGAGAAAATGAGCCTGCTGGCGATTGTTTCCAGCATGGCCTGGGGACTGGGCTATTTCGGGCAACCCCACATCATAGTGCGCTTTATGGCAATTCGTTCGGTTAAAGATATCAAGACGGCCCGCAACATAGGCATGAGCTGGATGTTGGTGACCATACTCGGCGCCCTGGCCACAGGCCTTATCGGTGTCGCCTATGTCAACAAGTTCCACCCAGGGCTGCAGGACCCGGAAACCATCTTTATTCTGTTCTCGGAAATTCTGTTCCACCCCTTGGTGAGTGGCTTCCTGCTGGCGGCGATTCTGGCGGCCATCATGAGCACCATCTCCTCACAGCTGCTGGTGTCATCCAGTTCGCTGACAGAGGATGTCTACCGCGCCGTGTTCCACAAGGACATAGACGAGAAGAAGCTGGTGAATATAGGCCGTTTCGGGGTGTTTGCCGTTGCTGCCGTGGCCACTTTGCTGGCCCTGGACAGCAACAGCAGCATACTGTCACTGGTGAGTAACGCCTGGGCCGGTTTCGGTGCCGCCTTCGGGCCACTGGTGCTGTTCAGCCTGTTCTGGTCGAAGATGACCCACTCGGGCGCCGTCGCCGGTATTCTCACCGGCGCCATCACAGTGCTGCTGTGGATCCTGCTGCCGGTGTTGCCCGATGGCAAGACACTCTCCAGTGTGATCTACGAGATAGTTCCCGGCTTTATCATGAGCTCCACGGCCATAGTGCTGGTCAGTCACTTTAGCCAGGATCCCTCACACTCAGTGCAGGAGACCTTCCACGCTACCCGGGAAAAGCTGCAGCAGGTCGGCTGATAGCTGGATAGTACAAATCCCGTTATAGACCCGGTGGCAGACGCCGGGTCTAGCTTCAATCCCCAATCCGCTTCGAAGTAACACCTCAAACAGGTTAAGGAAGTTATGAATAAGCAACCAAGGCAACGAATTGTTTTAAAAGTCGGCAGCGCCCTGATTGCCCCTGACAGACAGGGCTGTAGCTCGCGCTATCTGCTGGCCATAGCCCAATTCATTGTGCGCTGCCGCGCCAAAGGCATTCAGACCATACTGGTTTCTTCCGGCTCAATTGCCGCCGGAGCCCACAGATTTCCGCTCAAACCGGGCAGTGAAGCCAATAGCCCGGAGGCCCAGGTAGTACTGAAAAAAGCCATGGCCGCCGCCGGGCAGACTGAGATGATGGCGACCTGGGATAAGTTTTTCGACTTTCCCACGGCGCAAATTCTGCTGACCCATGGCGATTTGCGCGACAGAGAGCGTTACCTGTCGATTAGGGAAACCGTGTTTACCCTGCTGGATCACGACATACTGCCGATCCTCAACGAAAACGATACCGTCACCACAGATGCACTCAAGGTGGGTGACAACGATAACCTGTCGGCCATGGTGGCAGCCGCGGCCGACGCAGATACCTTAGTGATCTGCTCGGATATTGATGGCCTCTACAACAAAAACCCGCATCTGCACAGCGATGCCGAGCTGCTGCCCGAGGTCAATAAAATCGATGCCGCCATCTATGCCATGGCCGGCGGCAGTCACAGCGATGTCGGTACCGGCGGTATGCGCACCAAGATAGAAGCGGCGGAAAAGGCCAGCTCCCACGGCATTGATACCTATATAGTCAACGGCTTCAAAGAGGAGAGCTTTAATGCCCTGTTGTCGGGCCGCAATCCCGGCACCCTGTTCCGGGCATCCGAAACTCCGTTGCAGGAGCGGATGCATTGGCTGACCCACACTGTCAGGGCTCAAGGGGAAGTGATAGTCGCCGCCGATGAGGAGATGGACAGCGCCAAGAATTGCGCCGAGCTTTCCAGCAATGAAGTACTTGAGGTCAAAGGTAACTTTGCCGCCGGTGATACCATACTGCTGCGCAGCGACGACGGCACCCGTCTGGCCAAGGCCCGCAGTAACTACAGCAGCAGCCTGCTGAGTTTTATCGCCGAGCAGGAAGACCCTGAACTGGCCGACAGCTTCACCGACAGCCTGGGCGGCATAGTCTCGGAAAAAGATATCGCCCTGCTCAGTAAAACGCCGCAACTGGAGAAATAGCAGCGGCCCGCCAGCAGAGTAGCGCAACGAACAAAGGAGGACCCAAATGAGTCTGATAACCACACTGGCAAGCTCAGCGGCCAAGGCGGCCAGGGAGCTGGCACTCATAGATACCCAAACCAAAAATCAGGTGCTGAAAGCGATGGCCCGGGCGCTTCTCGCTGAAAATGACAATATTCTCAAGGCCAATGAGGAAGATCTCCTGGCGGCCCGCAGCGCAGGTCTCAGCGAAGCCATGCTCGACCGTCTGACCCTGACGCCAGAGCGGATCGCCGCCATGGCCAGTGGCATTGACACCATAGTCGAGCTGGATGACCCCGTGGGTCAGCGCCGCGAGCTGGGCCGCCGCCCCAACGGTATTCAGATAAGCAAGCTCAGAGTGCCGCTCGGGGTAGTCTGTATGATCTATGAGGCGCGCCCCAATGTGACCGCTGATGCCGCAGCGCTGTGTTTCAAATCGGGCAACGCGGTAATACTGCGCGGCGGTAAAGAGGCGCTCAACTCCAGCCTGGCGATAGCCAAAGTGCTGCACAAAGTGCTGCAGGAGTTCAAACTGCCGACCGCGCTGGTATCCGTGGTGCCGGATCCCGACCGCGCCCTGATGCTGGAACTGTTGCAACAGCGCGACTATATCGACCTGGTGATCCCAAGAGGCGGCGAAGGCCTGATCAACTTTGTCAGCGACAACTCTAAAATCCCGGTTATCCAGCACTTTAAAGGCGTTTGTCACCTCTATGTCGACAGAGATGCCGATGTGGAAAAGGCGCTCAACCTGCTGCTCAACGGCAAGACCCAGCGCACCGGTGTCTGTAATGCCCTGGAAGGCCTGTTGGTACACAAGGATATCGCCAAAGTCTGGCTGCCTATCGCCGCTCAGGCCTTGGCCGACAAGGGGGTGAAGATCAATGCCGATGAGAAGGCGGCCCCCTTCTTCGACCAGGCCACTGTGCTGACGGAAGATGAGTTCGGCCAGGAATACCTGAACCTGGAAATAGCCGTACGCCAGGTCGACTCGCTGGCGGATGCCATGGAGCATATCGCCCGCTTCGGCAGCCACCATACCGAGGTGATCTGCACCGAAAGCCAGCAAGCGGCGCAACAGTTTCAGCAAGGGGTCGATGCCTCTGTGGTGATGGTCAACGCCTCATCGCGCTTCAGCGACGGCAGCGAGCTTGGGCTCGGTGCCGAAATCGGTATCGCCACCACTAAGCTGCATGCCTACGGCCCCATGGGACTGGAGTCATTGACCACGGAGAAATTCCTGGTCAATGGCACAGGTCAGACACGCGATTGAGGAAGGGTTTGGCAATAGCGGGGCCTAATGCCAAACCGCTATTGCCACCCCTAGAGTGCGGATGCTGGAAGCCCGAATAAGGACAGGGTGTCCGAGAACGGCCTTCTCGCACTGACTGCTCTGCATTGAGGCATTTGAACCACAACTTTAGGCCGCTGGCACTGCGGCTAACATGGCTTCCAGCTAAAAGTTACTAATTAGTATTGGCAGGGCCTCCGGCGACGGATGTTTCTCATTGCCTGCCGCAGGCTTATGCACAGGCGATCCTGT
>NZ_JBKORL010000046.1:0-3670 GCF_047314525.1 Shewanella sp. BJSY2023SW007
TGCGCGTTGCTCGTCAATGTAATCATTGATGACCTGTTTAGCACCGCCCATCATGGCGTTAATAGCTTTGGTTATCCCGGTTTCTTTCAGCTCGGTTGGGGCTTCCGGTGCTGGGGGGCTTTGTTTCCTAAATTAGGAATCAGGCCCAAAGCCCCCTTTTATGGTTGATATTTAGTCAACCAGTCGAGTTTGGGGCATACCTATCCCGGTAATTTTGTTCAACGCTTTGATCATGGCATAAGTTTCTCCAACCTGAGCATTGTAGTTTCGTAGTGTCAGTGTGCCACCCAGCAACTGTTTGAAACGGAACATTCCTGTCTCTGAAAGAGAGCGGAGATGATAGCCAAAGCGCTTCTTCCAATGAGTATTGCTACCATAGAGTTTTTGACAGGCGACAGCGATGTTTCGTGGGTGACCTATTTCCCATAATGCTGCCCCTTCCCTTGGAGGGATTAGTGGCGTCGCTCGTTTTATCCGAATCGCCTCGTAACAAGCGCGAGTGTCGTAAGCTCCATCACCTGATATCTCGATGATTTTTCGACGTGTCTGTTTAAGCAAAGCTGGGAAAGCCTCGGCATCAGTGACATTAGACAAACTCAGCTCGGCAGCAATGATTTCATGAGTGCTGGTATCGACAGCTAAGTGAAGTTTACGCCATACCCGACGTTTACCATCTGTGCCGTGTTTTTTGACTTTCCATTCGCCTTCGCCGTAAACCTTAAGCCCGGTAGCATCAATGGCCAGATGTTGAATCGGCCCTCGGGTGGGGCATTTGAATAAGACCTCTACTGATTTGGCCCGTTTACTGATGCAAGTGTAATACGGGCAAGCCAGCGGAACCCGAGCAAGGAGAAACACGGAGTTAATAAACTCTTGCAGCGCTCGCAGTGGCATGGAGAAAACCCGCTTCACCATCAGAGCAGTAGTAATTGCCAGCTCGCTAAACAACCGTGGTCTGTCTCGTTTTCCAGATTTAGTCAGGTTTAGCCACTGTTGGATGGCTTCCTCATCAATCCAAAAAGTGAGAGAGCCCCGATTGATAAGGGCTTGGTTATATTGCTTCCAATTGGTTGTTTTGTAACGTGGTTTAGGCATGCGGAACGATAGGTAGTGAGATTTGGTTGTTCAGATCGCAGCTTTCCTGATTAGTTCCACCTGATTTAGGAAACAAAGCCTTAGTCATACTCAAACCTACCTAGTCTAGATAGCTGGTTAACGATTTCATCCCAAGAATTGCCTATGCACTTGTTGCAATATCTCTCTATTTTAGATATTAGTAATGGAATGTCGTATTCTCTTAAGAAAATTTTGTTTCCGCCTAAAATTAAATCTTCAGAATTACATTCCATCCATTGAAATGAAATTATTTCAACATCAAAGTTGTTAGAAGCATCGTCACCTTCTGGCCCTATTGATAAAGACAAAAGGAAGTGGAATATTTTTTCATTTTCAGGCCAGTATGTTTTTATGTCAAAATCAGGTGAGAAGTAATTTTTTAATTCAGCTCTCATTTTTCTACCTTTTTTAAATGTGAGTTATCTTGCCATGATTTTCCCATCCATGATGAAAAACTTTTAGAGACTAAATAAAGAACTATATCTAAAAAAGCTGAATTTTCAGCCTTTTTATTTTATTAACATTCAAAGGCTCCAACAACAATCGAGTAGAGTTAACATTGATGTTAACGGCACGACTTAGTCTCGATCAGACTTGCTCCTCACCAACCCCTGAGGAATGAAGGGGTCAAACACTTGCTGCTTAAGGCCAGCGAGGATTGCTAGATTAGTGAGTGCGACTGCATATTCAGCATAATGCCCTGGAACCATTCCCTTCCACTCACCGTAACGGGCTTCATGGTGGCATATCGTCAGTTGCTTTCGAATACCTTCGTCAAAGGACTGCTGGTCCCCCGTACATATTCCCCACAATGCCAAATGCAAGGTGTAGTAATTGCTGTTGAAAGTGAGTTTTTTACTGGGCTTGGCCAGGAACTTCTCTATCCGAGTCTCACAGATATTGGCAGCCTGACTAAACTCCCCTTTAAAGAAAGCGTCGAGGGCAAAAACAAACTCGTCTATAGTCTCTGTCTTTTCGGGAGTTTTAGGTCTTTCCTTTGGGAAGATGGCGCAAACAAGCTGAGCAATTTCTATCGTATCTGCGGCCAAAGCATAACTAGCACAATCAACTACGTTGTATGCCTCTGCACCTCGCACAATCACTGAGCCTTGATAATTATCAAATTCAGTGTCGTAGGCCATCCGAATAGGCAATGACTGTAATTCTGCCGCCGTTCTAAAAGCAGCTTGCGCTTCTGCAATATCATTATGTAAGGCGTAAGCCATACCAAGTTGAGCATAAGACATTGCATCTCCAGCATAGATGCTCTCTTGTTTTATCTCATTATCTTTGTAATAACCTGAAACCTCTAGTTCTTTAGCCCGTGCGATCTGTTGCAAACACAGGGCTATGTCATTCTCTATCTCTGTCTGACTCATTTGAGGTACTTTGGTCGTCATTCTTCAAGGTCCTTTTAATTCAATGCTGTACTTATCAGGTTTTTCGCCTCATTAAAGTTCGGTATCAGTTCATTGACAACAGGATTCCCGACTAAACTCCCTTGAGCGTCCTGCCAAAATGCACGAACCTGACCTGTTTCGGTATTAGTGAACACCGCTAAATGCATTTTCTGTCCTTTATCCTCCATGATCTTCCCCCAGAGTCCATTGATTTCACCTTCGGTATAAGCCCCCCCAATGCGATTAGATTCCTTTCCGATCCTGGGCTTCTTTTTACTCATCTGCCGAGCTCTTGCTAAGTTCTTCTGTTCAGAGCCTTGCTTATATCCCTTGCTATTAACTCCCAATGTAGCACTATCACTGCTGTATCCTTTGAACTCTGCTTCAACCAGTTTGCCATCCTTGGTATAGAAGTTATCAGGACCGTGATAGCGTTTGATAAAGTCTGAGTGCTCATCCAGCTTCAAGACCCTGGCGACATGATCTCCACCATATTGACCCAAGGCTTCATTGACCCGGTTAGCAGATTTGACATTCACGTTTTTGAGAGCATTGGCAGCGTACTGGGTGACATCGCCCATCTCTCGTTTAAGCACTTGTTTTGCTGCTCCATCAATCAACTTCCCTGGGACCACGATTGCCGCCATCATGGCTGCACTGGACAAGGACGGTGATTGAATGAATGACTTGCCTTCCTCCAGGAAAGTCACAATGTCATCAACCAGCATGGAGGCAGGATCGATGAAGTTAACCGGGGTAACTCCCTGTAACTCGGGATTGGCCAATACCTGTTCAACAGAATAGCTTTGAAGTTCGATAGCTTTCTTTCGAGGAGCCGAAGCCATGGCGTTAATTGCGGTAGCCATTGGACTGGGATGGAGATCGGCCGGTGCTTCTGGTGCCGGTGTCATGTCCGGCTCGATAATGGGCTCGGGAGCTTTGGAATAGTTGCCATAGCCGTACTGCAGCCGGGGAGGTAAACGCTTGACGCGTTCCTTGAAAGTGCTCGATAGAAAAGGGCTGATGTCACCGAAAAACAGGATAGTGTCAAACCCGTCTTCCCTGTCTCCCAGTAGTAGAAAATCGCCTGACTCCAACCGCCAAGAGATCCGCTCCATGATGGATGGGATTTGATGTGGCCCCTGGAAATAAGT
>NZ_JBKORL010000047.1:0-29403 GCF_047314525.1 Shewanella sp. BJSY2023SW007
ATAGACATAAAAAATCGGAAACCTACAAACAGGTTTCCGATTGTCTCTCATCAGAAGGATCGGTCAACCGATCCTTATCTGATCTACATTGCGCCAAGTTGCGGGGATTTTTTTAGCTAGCGCAGGGGGATTGAGAGTTGCAGAGCCTGAAGGCGCGCCCGATTCAACAGCTCACATACCCCTTTGGCCGGGCGTTCAAGGTTGGCGGGCAAACATTGCAGTACCCCGTGGGCTTTGGCCAATGATGACTAGAGAAGGTTTATGTCTTACGGTAGGGAAGTGCTTCTTTGGGCCCTTATCAGGGCCCAAAGCGCGTAGATTTAGCCTTTGATACTGAAGCTGCCTTGCATTACGGCCCAGTGGCCGGGGAAGGAGCAGAAGAAGTTATAGCTTTCTTCCTGTGTCATGCCTTCGGTGCTGAAGCTGATGCTGACTGATTCGCCGCCACCAACCAGAGGAGTATGGGCAATGACCCGCTCATCACCGGCTTTAACATAGGCGGCATCGGCGCCCGCTGCCATACCATCAGTGGCAATGCCCTGCATATCGGCGCTCTTGCTCAGAACCCAGTTGTGGCCCATGGCTGTCACAGGTAGGGTGCCGGAATGAGTCAATGTCAGTTCTACCGTCTTGCAACTGGCGGGAACGCTGAGTTCTTTGGTATCAAATTGCATCGCATCGTTGGCTGTGATGGTCAGGCTGCATTCGTCGGCGCTGGCAGTACTGCTGATAACGGCGCCGGCTCCCAACAGGGTAATACCCGCGAGTCTCTTGGTTAACTTATTCATTTTCAATTCCTTTTCTGGTTTTAGGGTCGATATTTCTCTCGACAGTACGAGAGCCCCGCAGGCTCCCGCCTGGGTTAATCATAACGGTATCTAGCTTAAATGAGAATTAATCTCAGAATTTTAACTGTCAGCCGTGGCAGGAGCAGCTGACAGTTGCTTGGGCTGTGATAGACTGACAGCCGAATCAATACTTGCCACGGAGGCACTCATGAAAGGTCCTGGTTTTTGGTCATCTCTTGTTCTGGGCGGCATATTGCTCACAAGCCCTTTGGCGTTGGCCGACGACAGCGCTCGTCGGGCCCAGGTGGAGCAACTGCTGCTGGAAATGCAGATGGACTCCATGATGGACACGGCATACACCCAGATGGAACAGATGATTTTGGGCATGCAACAAGAGTTCAATATCAAGGAGAGTGAAAAGCCTTTATTTGAAGAGTTTGCCCGTAAGAGCACGCAGATCTTCAAACAGGAACTGGGCTGGGACAAACTGAAGCAGCCACTGACAGATATTTATGTCAAGCATTACAGTGACAAGGAAATTGCCGATATGCTGGCGTTTTATTCCAGTGATACAGGGCGTTCCATGGTCGCCAAGATGCCGGCTGTGATGCAGGAGTCCATGATGATGACCCAATCGCTGAGCCAGGGGCTGCTGCCCAAAATGGAGCAACTGCAGCAGGAGTTTGCCAATAAGCTCAAGGCTCATAGAGAAGCCCATTCAGGCGAATAATTTGACTAGCAGTCAGTATAAAAAACGGGAGTCTATGACTCCCGTTTTTGTGGTGTTAATGGCTTGATTATAGCTCGCGGCGGTAGGGTATACCGCGCTGGGCACCATGGCGGGTCACGGCTATGGAGGCGGCCTTATTGGCAAAATCCACAGCTTGCTCTATGGTCAGTCCTTCACTTAAGGCCACCATCAGGGCACCATTGAAAGTGTCTCCTGCGGCCACAGTATCAATCACCTTGACCGGATAACTAGGCACCAGGCCCTCAAACTCGGGATGACGCACATAGGCGCCGCGACTGCCGAGGGTGATCACCACTGTGCCCACCCCTTTGGCTTGCAGCGCTGCAGCGGCTCTGGCGGCGCCGGCTTCATCTTCTACCTTGATACCGCTAAGGGCTTCTGCCTCGGTCTCGTTGGGAGTGATGATATCCACCAAGGCCAGCATATCGTCAGCCAAGGGGCCGGCGGGTGCCGGGTTTAGGATAGTCACTGTGCCCTGTTGCTTGGCCAGTTGCAGCGCAGCTTTGACTGATTCCAACGGCGTTTCCAGCTGTGCCAACAGATGGCTGGCGCCTTTGAACAGGTCTTGATGACAGTGGACATCTTCAGGCTCCAGGCTGGCGTTGGCACCTGCGGCCACTCCGATACAGTTTTCACCGCTATCACCGATGAAAATCATCGCACTGCCGGTCGCCATTGCCGGCATTTTCTTCACCCCCTGTGGGTGAATGCCATCGTCCAACCAACTCTTAATCATGGTATCGGCAATGGCGTCGTCCCCAAGATGGCAGATAAAGTCCACTCGGGTGCCAGGCTGTGCCAGTCTGGCGGTGGCGACCGCTTGATTGGCGCCCTTGCCGCCATGTTCCAACCGGTAGCTGCGGCTCATCAGTGTTTGCCCTGGCTCGGGCAGGTGACTGAATTCCATCACATGATCGGCGTTGGCACTGCCGATTATCACTAGTCTGCTCATATTTTAATCCTGATAGGCGTAGAGGCTATTAACCAGCAGATCCACAAAGCCTTCACGATCCAGATGCATCAGCACCTTGGCGTTGGCGGGTTTACCGGTCAGGTGGTAACGGTCGACTACAGTCATCCCTACAGTCAGCTCGCTCTGGGTTTCGATGGCCACATGGCAGTCCAGGCCGATGAACAACTCAGGCTTGAGCAGCCAGGCTATGGTGCAGGGGTCATGCAGTGGTGCGCCATCAAAGCCCCACTTGGGATCCTTGTGGTAGATAACAAAGAATTCCAGCAGATCGGCAACACACTTGGCAACCTTGTTGGGAATCGCGCGGAACCGGGCCACATCCTCTTCCATGATCTGCGCCTCATGGGTCACGTCCAGACCGGCCATGACGATAGGGATCCCTGACTTGAACACCATGTCGGCCGCTTCCGGGTCAACAAAAATGTTGAATTCGGCGGCAGGGGTCCAGTTGCCGATACCGGCGGCGCCGCCCATCAGCACTATCTGTTCGATACGGGATTTGAGTTCGGGATAGGCACTCAGGAAAATCGCGATATTGGTCAAGGGGCCCGTGGGCACCAGAGTCACCGGCTGGCTGCTTTGGCGGATTTTTTCGGCCATCAGTTCCCAAGCCATCACTGGCTGAGGTTCAAAGGCGGGATCCGGCAGTTCAGGGCCATCGAGCCCGGATTCACCGTGAACATTGTCGGCAATGATCAGCTCCCTTGCCAAAGGCTTGGGGGCGCCGCTGGCTACAGGTATATCGGTTCTGCCCAGTAGAGTAAGTACTCGCATGGCATTGTTGAGTGTTTTTTCCTGGGTTTGGTTACCTGCGCTGGTGGTCACGGCCAGCAGATCCAGCTCAGGGTTGGCCAGGGCCAGGATCAAGGCGATGGCATCATCATGGCCAGGATCGCAGTCGAGAATGATAGGGCGTTTCATGCTGTTACTCCTTTCGCAATTTGCCCGAGCATAGCATGACTCTGTGGCGTGCGCAGAACCCAATGGCAAACTGTGAAGTGTTCCTCAACAGATTGTTGAAATCTGCTACAATCCGCGCCTTTAAAGGATTGATTCAAAGGGGACCCGGTGGGAAAGATACGGGCAATCTGGAAAGACCTGGCCTTTATCGGCTTGTTTGCGCTGACCGGTGGGCTGTTCTCGGCTCTTGGACTCTATTTTGTCAAAGAGAGTGTCCAATCCTGGCAGGAAGTGAATATCCTGCTCGAGAGAGGCGCTGAAACCCAAGGTTATATTGCCCGGCGTGCTCAACAATACGTTCCACCGGGGCGCTGGGGCATCGGCCGTTATGAATGGGATTGCTTGCTGCATTATCAGTTGCCGAACGGCAGTGAGCATCAGATCTGGGATCCCCCTGGCCTGCTTTGTGACTCAAAAAGTGTCGGTGAGTTTGTGAGCCTTTGGTATTTGCCGGAGGAACCTGGCATAGCGCGCACCGATATCCAGTACTATCGAGAACAACAAAATACCTGGCTCGAGCTGTGGGGGATTCTAATCGCGCTATTGCCGCTGGCCATTGGCGGAAAGTTTGTGGGTAAAACCGTCCAGAGTTTGCGCTTTCTTCGGGCTCGGGAGCGGTTGTCGCCAATAGTTGAGCAGTTACTGGAGGCCGATAACCCCGCCGAGTTACTGGCATTACTTGAAGCCAACCGGGCCAGCCCGGCCAGTAGCTATTTGGGGCGGCAGGCCCTTGGCTATATCGCCGCCAGACCTGAATGGCAGGTGCGTTTTCTTGCTTGGTTTGTTCCCGTTTGTCTCAAGTGGGAGCAGCCAAGTAAAGGCGAGGGTGTTTCTGGTCTTGGGCTTTCATTGCAATTGGCGCTCGGTCGCCGCTACCCTGAGTTTACCCTGGCACTGCTCGATGGCATTCGCAGCCTGTTTGCTGAGCATGAGCTGGCGAAGATGGTCTTCTCCCAGCACCTTGCCGAGCTGCAACGCAAACCCTGGAGTGCTGAAATTCAAAAGCAATTCAACGCCTTGTTATTGGGGCGGCAAATGCCTTTGGGGGACAAAGGATTTATCCACACCGAAGTGAGCCGATTGGTTTGCCTGGAATGGCTTTTTAATAACCTGGAATCGCTGCCCGGTGTTTGGCCCAGCGCTGCGAGCGCCTTGCTCAAGGCACTCGTAGCACAGCCGCCACTGAATCCTTTGAGCCGTAAACAGCGTAAAAAACAAGCGCTGCATTGGCGCTATATTCTTGGCAGCCTGGCATCCAAGTCTAACTCAGGAGCAATTGGTCGAAAGCGCCAGGCACAGCTGGATCAAATTGAAGCCGATATCCAGGCTCTGGCCGCCAGCCGTGGTTTTACGCTGAGCAGATAAGATGAAAAAGCGTCGATACGCTATCTATTGGTGATATCTGTAAAACAATGACGACTGATGGGGTGAGATATCTCTGATTCTGTGGCCAATGGAAGGTAAATCTCTTTTCTGTCACTTTGCAGTTCATTCAGGTATGTTAAAATTGTTCGCTGTTTCAGGGAGTCAGAAACTCTGATGAAACTTTGGTCGCCTTAAGCCATTCAATAATTGGTGCGGCGTTTTCGGATCTTGGATCTGTTATTGGGAGAAAACATGGAACATTTCATCGGAGCCATCAAAAAATACGCCGACTTTACCGGTCGAGCTCGTCGGACAGAATACTGGATGTTTGTTCTGTTCTATATCATTTTCAGTATGGTTGTCAGTGCTATCGACTATGCACTGGGTACCACAGTGCTGGGGCTGATTTATTCTTTGGGTCTGCTATTGCCCTCTATTGCTATTGCGGCACGTCGTCTGCATGACACTGACCGCAGTGGTTGGTGGCAGCTGTTGGGACTAATCCCTGTTATAGGTTGGATCGTGCTGCTGGTTTTCTACTGCCAGGACAGCGAAGTAGGTGACAACCGCTTTGGCAGTAACCCCAAAGAGCTGGGTTAACAGCTAAGATAATGGAAAGGGAGCATCTGCTCCCTTTTTGTTTTTTAGGGTAAATCTGCAGCGGTCAGTCGGCGTCAAAATTAGACATTTATCCATATAGACGTCTATAATGCCCGCTCTCGGCCAGAGCCGAGAATGACAGCACAGTATTTTAGTCAACCTTTCGTGGTGCCCCGGAATTGAAGACCGGGGATAATCGGGAAGCCGGTGAGAATCCGGCACTGCCCCCGCAACGGTAAATGGTGAGAGACAGGCGCGCCCAAGTGGCGTCATAAAAGTCGGGTCTCGCGCGGTCAACCGCATAGCCAAAGTCCGGAGACCGGCCCTGGAGGTATTTCGATGATTTCGGTGGGCAGATCTCGAAATGCGGCAGCCAAGGGGTTCTCCCTGCCGTGGCACTCTTGCCCCGTTTCCCTTTCAGGAGTCAAAGGAAAATGGGTTTCAAACTAAATCACCTCGCGCTGCTTTGCGGTGCATTTACCTCAGTTCCCGTCATGGCGAGCGTGACGTCCCAGGCCGTGGATGAACAGCTGGTAGTCATTGGCCGTCAGGATGATACGCCGCTTAATATTGCTGCCAATGTGGTGGTCATAGATGCCGCTGATATTCAGCAAAGTGGTGCCAGCAATCTGAGCGAGTTGCTGCGTGGCCGCAGTGGCATTCAAATATCTGACAATAACTCAGGGCCTGTGCTGGCGATGCGCGGCTTTTCTGCCAGCCAAGCGGTGAATAACACCCTGATACTGATAGATGGGCGCCGACTCAATAATATCGATATTGCCGCCCCGAGCCTGAGTGCCATTGCAGTCAATCAGATTGAAAGGGTAGAGATCCTTTCCGGCAGCGCCGGGGTGCTCTATGGTGATCAGGCTGTCGGTGGGGTGATCAATATTATCACCAAGGCGCCCAGTGCCAGCGGTGGCAACTTGACCCTCTCAGGTGGCAGTTTTGACACCTACGAAGGCCGTGGCGATCTGTCCGGCGCCATCAATGACAACTGGCGTTACTATTTGACAGCTGCTTACAACGAGAGCGACAACTACCGTAAAAATAATGCCAACGAAACCGGTTCGGTACTGGGGCGTCTGCAATATGATTCAGAGTCGACCAACTTCTTTGTCGAAGGCAGTTACTACGATAACAAGCGCCAGACTCCAGGATCACTGACCCAAGCTCAGTTTGAAGCCGACTCTCGCCAGGCGACATCGACGCCGGGTGATTACAACCATGAGATGACTTCCGCCTGGCGTGGTCATATTCAGCGCCAGGTGCATGCCAACTGGGCTCTGGTTGCGGACCTTAACTACAGTGACACTCTAGTGTCCAGCGTCAGTTATGGTAGCCCAGGTCGGAACGAGCGCTCGCTGTTGGAATTCAATCCCAAGGCGCTGGGGCGTTATCAAACCCGCAATGGTGAACTGAGCATAGTCATAGGCGCCGATATTCAACGGGGTGAAACCGAGTTCGATCTCAGTTATATGCAGCGCAGCAATACCCAAACCATGACCAGCACCTATCTACAGGCCAATGTGCCGCTGACCAACAGCCTGAGCTATGTGGTGGGCGGACGCTATGCCAAGGTCAAGGATGAACTTAAGGATGGTAAGGTTTACCCCAATGGCATAGATCTGGATGAAGATGCTCATGCGCTTGAGTTGGGACTCAACTATCGGCCCTTGGAAGGCCACAGATTTTATCTTCGCGGTGATGAGAGCTTCCGTTTCGCCAAGGTCGATGAGCAGGCTTATACGCCGCCAACAGTCGTCGGCCTCAAGCCGCAGACCGGCCGTTCCATTGAAGCCGGCTGGGATTGGACCTTGAGCAACCAGAGCCTGCGTCTGAACCTGTACCGACTGTCGCTGGAAGATGAAATTGTTTTTGATCCCAGTGCCGATATGCCTATCGGCGGCGCTTTCCCCGGTGCCAACGTCAATGCCGATGCCTCCCGCCGTTATGGCGCCAGCCTCGACTGGGACTGGCAGCTCAATGAGATGCTGCAGTTGGGACTTGAGTACAACTATATCGATGCCGAATTTACTGAAGGCGCCAACAAAGGCAAATCTCTCTCCTGGGTGGCCGAGCATTCCGGGCGTGTCTACACCAGTGTGGACTTTGGCCAGCATTGGCAGCTGTTTGTCGAGGGCCAGTATCTGGGCGACAGATATATGGAAGGTGACAATGGCAACCAGCACGATAAACTGGACAGCTACTGGCTGGGGAATATCGCCCTCAACTACAGCCGTGATGCCTGGCTTGCCAGCCTGAGGGCCGATAACCTGTTTGACAAGCAATACGCCAGCTC
This sequence comes from Shewanella sp. BJSY2023SW007, assembly GCF_047314525.1. NCBI lineage: Bacteria > Pseudomonadati > Pseudomonadota > Gammaproteobacteria > Alteromonadales > Shewanellaceae > Shewanella > Shewanella sp. BJSY2023SW007. The sequence continues at coordinate 7,740 of NZ_JBKORL010000047.1, forward strand.
GGGTTATTTCAGTACCTGGGGCGATGGTTATTACTCGGGCAGCGGCCGCGCGCTGAGGTTCAGCGTCAGCTATCGCTTCTGATTCAGGAAGGTGCGGATAAGTCCTTGTGGCGCTTTTCATAGAAAGCCGGGTTCCCCCGGCTTTTTGCTGCCCGTATCTCGATCTGTTTTAGTTGAGGGCTTGGGCTTTTTTCAGCAGGAAAGCTCCCACTGATAAGGAGGCAAGAGCCGAAATATGAACCTTGATTTCAGATATGGTTTGAGGGGCGTGGTCATAGCTCTGTTGTCGCTGTTTTTGCTGGCTTGTTCCGAGCCCAAGTTGGCTTATATCGGCAGCAATGGCAAACTGCTGGCCTTTGGTGACAGCCTGACCCAAGGCGTGGGAGCCAAGGCCGGGCAGGATTATCCCAGTCATCTGGCTGAGTTGTGCCGCTGTGAGGTGATCAACGCCGGGATTTCCGGTGAGCAATCGGCTGCCGGGCTTGAGCGTTTGCCGGCGCTGCTGGATGAAACCAAGCCGGATCTGCTTATTTTGCTCGAAGGCGGTAATGATATTCTCCGCGGCCGCAACCAGGCGCAATTGGCGCAAAACATTGAGGCCATGTTATTTGAGGCCAAGGCCCGGCAAATTCCGGTAGTGCTGCTGGCTGTGCCGCAAAAGAATCTATTGCTGTCGCCCCTGCCTTTGTATGCCGAACTGGCCGACAAGCACGGCGCCATCTTGTTGGAGGAGACTCTGTCTGAGCTTTTGCGTTCAAACGAGCTCAAGTCTGATACTGTGCATCTCAATCAACAGGGCTATGCGCGTTTGGCGCAAGTCATCTTCTCCAAGCTGCAGGAGGCGGGCGCTTTTTGATGCTACTTTTTGATTCTATTTGGCAAAAACTGGGCTAATTATCGATTGAACTTGACCCTGGTGGGCATTTTGTGGGTAAATTCTCTGCCATAATAAATGGCAATAGTGCCTTCATAATAAATAACAGCAGGTTTAAAGAATCACATGACAGATCTTGAGCAGCAGGTTTTTACTCAAGTGCGTGCCATCATAGCCAACGAAGAGCAGGTGATAGGTCGCCGCGGCATCCTGATCCCGCTTAAGAAGGCCATTATTGCTGATGGCGATATCCGCAATGTGATTGATATTGTCGCGACCGATCCCGCGCTGGCAGCCCATCTGCTGTGGCGCAGTAATAACGCGCTCTCACCTTCCGTTCAGCCAAACCGCAGCCTCAAGGATGCCTTGGTGCGCCTTGGACAGGTCAATATCTACCGTTATGCCTTTAGTTTCTATCTTAAGGAGCGGCTCGATGAATTGCCGCAGCCATATCGCAAGCTGGTACAAGGCTATTGGCGTTTGACCGAGTCAGTGGCGATCGAATCTGTGGATAGTTTGCATCAGATGCAAGGGGTACAGATAGACGCGGACGAAGTGCAGACTCTGGCACTATTCAGCGTATTCGGTCAGATCATCGCCCTGACGGCGTTTGCCTATCTCAACGCCGAAGCCGAGCAGTGCTTTCCGCTGGGCATTATCAAGACATTAATAGATACTCAGCAGCAAACACTGACGGTGGAAGCCTTTGAATCTCTGGGGTTGGATGATGAGCTGCAAAATGAGTTTATGGTCGCCCATAACTTGAGACAGACCCGGGATCCCCATTCACCCGGACTGGTACTGAGAAGGGTATTGTCGCAGCGCGGCTTGCTGCTAAATCCACTCTAAATCTTTTTGTGACTGTCGCCGACTATCAGTGACTGTGGCTGCCGCTCAGTCAGTGCCTGTCCTGGCGCTGTAATCCCTCTTTGGCTATTAATTCCAGCAGCCTTTGCAATTGCACTCTATTGCTGCTGTCGCGGCGGTAGGCTCCGAACAGTGGCCGTTTCAGGCCTTCCTGCCCCAGTTTTACAGAGGTCAGGCTTAAGCCCTGGGCCTCGGTCAGTGACCAACTGGGTAAAGCGGCTACTCCTTCCTTACAGGCGATGCGTTGCAGCAATACATTGGTAAGATCGCAGCGTTTTTGTGGGCCGGGCACCACCCCGGCCGGCTCGAGGAAGTGATGGAAAATATCCAGCCTTTCCAGCGGCACCGGATAACTGATGATAGCTTCCCCTGCCAGTTGTTGCGGCAAAATATAGCTGTTGCCGGCTAAAGGATGATCTTTGGCCATCACCAGTCTCACTTCAAAATCAAATAGATGCTGGTAGGCAAGGGCATGGCCGGGCACAGGATCTGAGGTTAGCACTATATCCAGCTCACCGGTTTCCAGCGCATTGAGTGAGTCGAACAGGTGGCGGCTTGAGAGATCCAGGTTGGCATCAGGATAAGACTGATGAAAGGCTTCCATTACAGGCATCAGCCAGCGAAAACAACTGTGGCATTCAATACCTACCTTTAATGGGCCGCTGCTTCCAGATAGACCGCGTTTGAGCACAAATTCGGTTTCCTGTACCCGAGGCAGTATCTCTTCTGCCAGGCTCAGCAGGCGACTGCCCTCAAGCGTGAAGGTTAGAGGTTTGCTTTTGCGGACAAATACCTGGGAGTTAATCCGGGTCTCCAACTCTTTAATCTGGTGCGACAGTGCCGACTGAGTGACAAAGCGTTTCTTCGCCGCGCCGGCCAGGCTGCCACTTTCTTTCAGTGCTATCAGAGTACGAAGGTGTCTCAGTTCTATCATTTCCTCTCCACATGAATGCCGCTCATGTTGCCCTTGAATTCAATTCGGTTGCCTGTGCTGAGACTAACACAATAAACTTCTAGACGTCCAGACGCCCAGTTTGATTTGTTGTATTACGGCGTCGCCAGTCACTTGCAGCACAATTTACAGAGGATGGTATACATTATGCGATTAAACAGTCTTGGTTTTCCCCGTATCGGGCGTCGACGTGAACTCAAGTTTGCTTTGGAGAAGTATTGGCGTGGTGAGTCCAGCCAAGCCGAACTACAGAGTGTTGCCAAGGAGCTTAGGCGCATCCATTGGCAGTGGCAGGCTGATGCCGGGGTAGAGCTGTTACCGGTCGGCGATTTTGCTTACTATGATCAGGTGCTGACCCTGAGTGCGACTCTGGGGGTAATCCCCGAGCGTCACAGTGACGGCGGCGCTGTCAATCTCGATACCCTGTTCCGGGTTGCCCGTGGCCGAGCACCCAGCGGTAAGCATGCGCCGGCGTCTGAAATGACCAAGTACTTCAACACCAACTACCATTATCTGGTGCCTGAGCTCAGCGAAGATCAGCGCTTCGATATTGCCTGGGAGCAGTTGTTTGAAGAGGTGACCGAGGCTCAGGCGTTGGGCCACACTGCCAAGCCGGTACTGCTGGGGCCGGTCACTTTCCTGTATCTGTCCAAGACAGTGGGCGCAGAGTTTGACCGTTTGACATTGCTGCCGGCGCTGCTGCAATGCTATCAAGCCATTCTGGCCCGATTTGCCGCCCAGGGCGTTGAATGGGTGCAATTGGATGAACCTGCGCTGGCACTTGAGCTGGATGACAGCTGGCAGCAGGCCTTCCATCAGGCCTACGGCGTGCTCGAGTCGGCGCCGCTCAGGCTGTTGCTGGCAACCTATTACGGCACTGTAGCCCATCATCAAAGTCTGTTGTCGGCACTGCCGGTGGCGGGTATTCACCTGGATCTGGTCACCGCGCCCGAGCAGTTGCAGGCCTTTGTCGGGGCATTGGCGCCCGAACAGGTGTTATCGGTTGGGGTGATTAACGGCCGTAACGTCTGGGCCGCCGATCTGGATCTTGTGGCCGAGCAGTTGGCGCCACTGGCGCGTGATTTGGGAGACAGGCTCTGGCTCGCCACTTCCTGCTCCCTGTTGCATACCCCGGTGGATCTCGAGGTGGAGACCGTGCTGGCGCCCGAGCTTAAAAGTCTGCTGGCATTCGCCAGGCAAAAACTCACCGAGTTGCAGGAGCTCAAGGCGCTTTTGGCGGCGCCTGAGACGGAAAGCGCCAAAGCTGTGGTCGCCCGTTGCCGAAGTCGGCGCGCGGCCAGGGCGCAGGGGCGCAATCAGCAGCTCAGTGCCAGAATCGATGCGCTGAGCGCGGCCGATTACGACCGAAACCATGAGTTTGAGGTGCGCAGACAAGCCCAGCAGGCCAGGTTCAAGTTGCCTTTGTTGCCGACGACTACCATAGGTTCATTCCCGCAAACGGCAGCCATTCGTAACCTTCGCAGCCGCTGGCGCAAGGGTGAGTTGGACGATGCTGTGTACACAGAGCAACTGCAACAGGTGACCCGAGATACCATAGAACGTCAGCTCAAGCTGGGAATAGATGTGCTGGTACACGGTGAAGCCGAGCGCAACGACATGGTGGAATACTTTGGTGAACAGCTCGATGGCGTTGGTTTTACCAAACATGGCTGGGTGCAGAGCTATGGTTCCCGCTGCGTCAAGCCGCCGCTGATCTACGCCGATGTGACCCGTCCCAAGGCGATGACAGTTGACTGGGCCGAATATGCCCAGAGTCTTACCGACAAGCCGGTGAAAGGCATGCTGACCGGTCCCGTGACTATATTGCATTGGTCCTTTGCCCGCGAGGATATCAGCCGCGAACAGATAGCGACTCAGTTGGCCCTGGCGATACGCGATGAAGTGGTGGCATTGGAGCAGGCGGGCATAGGCATTATCCAGATTGATGAACCGGCTTTTAGGGAAGGCTTGCCGCTTAAACGCAGCGATTGGGCCCATTATCTCGATTGGGCCGTGGCCGCTTTCAAGCTCAGCGCCGCCGGTGTCAGAGACGAGACCCAAATTCACACCCATATGTGCTACAGCGAATTCAACGACACTATTGCGGCAATTGCCGCCATGGATGCCGATGTGATCACCATAGAAACATCGCGCTCACGGATGGAGTTGTTGAATGCCTTCGAAGACTTTGACTATCCCAATGAAATCGGCCCTGGGGTTTATGATATTCACTCCCCCAATATTCCAACAGTGGAGGCCATGGTAAGCCTGATTGAAAAGGCGGCGCAGAAAATTCCTCTGCGTCAGCTCTGGGTCAACCCGGATTGCGGCTTGAAGACCCGTAACTGGGAAGAAGTCGAACCGGCTTTGAAGAACATGGTTGATGCCACCAGGGAGTTGCGACGTCGACTCGGGTGATAAAACTCTGTGGTTAATAATAGTCAGGGGCGCAATGCGCCCCTGATGTTGATTGACTTCAACGCGGTAAAGATTCAACTCATGCTTATTCCCAGTATCATCAGGCCCACAGTGCCCAGGATGATCAAGCTTGAAAAGATTGTGCCCAGAATGGCGAAGATTTTCTGGCGCTCTTTTTGTACCAGGCCACCAATACCCAACCCCAAAGACACCAGACAGACCAACATCATAAAGATGATCATTAACCCCACAAGAACCGCTTCCATGGAGTTTTCATCCATGCCGCCCGGTGTTGTTGTTTCCAGGGTTCCGGCAACAATAAAAGTAATAAACAGGGCTATTCCACTCAATATGCTGGTGACAAATGAGGCTATCCCTGGACCTGAATGTTTTAATTGCATGGCAATCCCTTGATTTTTTCTGATGGTTATCCAACTGAGAAATATACAGAAACCAAGGGAAATATGCCATTGACCATTTCTGTCTATACTCAGGTCACCAACCGGACTCAGATAACTATCAGGAGAAGCCCCATGAGCCATGTATACAAGATAATAGAACTGACAGGTTCATCCCCCATCAGCTCGGACGAAGCGGTCAAGAATGCCATCGCTGCGGCCAGTCAGTCGCTGCACAATCTGCGCTGGTTTGAAGTGATAGATACCCGTGGCCACCTGGAAGCCGGTGTTATCGCTCATTGGCAGGTCACCATCAAGGTGGGTTTTACCCTGGATTAGGCTTGAATTCAGGCGTCTCTTGGCAAACCCTTTTCCACTATCCGGATCAGGCGATCCGTCTTACGGACGGGAATGGGCGCTGTGTTCTTGCCGCTGAGTTTTTCTGCCTGCTGCGCCAGTGCCCACGTTATGTGTTCTGCGATCAGTTCAGAGGCATCTGTCAGTCGCTCCTGCAAGGCGGCAACTATGGTTTCACTGCCGGGCGCATTGCCCAGTGCCACCGCAATATTGCGCAGCCAGCGTTGATGGCCTATGCGGCGGATGGCGCTGCCTTCGGTATTCTTCAAAAACTCGACCTCACTCCAGGCAAACAGCTCCAGCAGCTTGGGCTGTTTCAGTTGTGGCCTTAAATGAAAGTCTGTCTCTGCGGTCAAGGGGGCGGCACGGTTGAAGGGGCATACCAGCTGGCAGTCATCGCAGCCGTAGATGCGATTGCCTAGCAGTGGCCGAAACTCCAGTGGGATGCTGCCGGCCAGTTCTATGGTGAGGTAAGAGATGCAGCGACGTCCATCGACTACATAGGGCTCGACTATAGCGCCAGTTGGGCAACTTGTAATGCAGGCGACGCAGGTATTGCAGCCTTCGGCTATGGCGACATCCACGGGCAGCGGCAGGTTCACCAGCAGTTCGCCGAGGAAAAACCAACTGCCGGCTTCATGGTTGAGGATCAATGAGTGTTTACCTGTCCAACCGATCCCGGCCTTTTCTGCCAGAGGCCGTTCCAGAATGGGCGCCGAGTCGACGAAGGGCCGAAAGCCACAGCCTTCAAGTTGCAGGGCTTTGAGCGCTTCATCTATACGTTCGCCCAGCTTTTTCAAGCGATTACGCATCAGCTTGTGATAGTCACGGCCGCCGGCATAGCGGGAGATATAGCCGAGGTTAGGGTCTTTGAGGTTGAGAGCAAATCCGGCTTGGGGCGGCAGATAGTCCATCCGTACCGAGATGACTCTTAAAGTGCCGGGATGCAGTTCGGCCGGGCGGGCCCGCATCATGCCGTGGCTGGCCATATAGCCCATTTCACCGTGATAGCCCTTATCGAGCCAGGTCTGTAGCCTGGGCTCTTCGCGGCGAAGATCTGTATCCGTGATCCCAACTTGAGCAAAACCCAGCTCTTTGCCCCAAGCCTTTATGTCGCGGGCAAGCTTACCAAGCATACAGGGATCAAATTGTGGTGGTTGAGGAACAGACATTAACAGAGGCTGACCGGGAAAAAACCTGATTATATCAGTAAAGCTGAATCGCTCACAGTTGCCGCAAACGGCGATTTTGGTTTTTGTCGATGCTATGCTGGAACCGAGGGGGAATAAACATATGCCGACAATTAAGCCTCTGTTTTGGGCCTGCTTGATTGTGTGTGGCTGCATTCTTGCTGGTTTCGTCCAGGCCGGGAATGAGCCTCCCGAGTCCAGACTTGCGCCTCTGAGGCTTTTGACAGAAGCTTGGCCCCCCATGAGTTATGAATACCAAGGACGAACTGATGGTTATGCCGTTGCCCTGGTTAAGGCGTTGAATTACAAAGTCACCGCCGCCGATGACGAGCCAGTCATAGAGATCTTGCCTTGGGCCCGCGCCATTAATATGGCAACTCATCATGCCAATATCCTGTTATTTGCCACTTCTATTGATGAACAGCGACGGCAGCAATTTGATTTTGTTGGACCGATTGCCGAAACCCGTATCCAGCTCTATGCCCGCATGGATGATGATTTCACTCCGGCAGATCTGTCACAGGCGGCTGCGGCGGGTAATATTGCTATTTATCGTCACTCTCCGGCGCAAAGATTGTTGAGGGATATTGCGGATGAGAGGCTGCTAATCTCAGGTTTTCCTCAGTATTCGGCCAGACAGTTGTTGCATAAGCGGGTGCGTTATTGGTGTCAGGCGGAGATCGCGGTTAAGGGCGTCTTGCGGCAATTGGATCAACCGTTGACTGCAGTGCGGCCTGTGCTGGAATTGGCACACTTGCGGTTGTATCTGGCGTTCTCCAGTGGCACAGATCCTGCGCGAGTTAAAGCCTGGCACAAGGCGCTGGTGGCATTACAGCTAAGTGGCGAATTTGATGCACTGTATTTTGAATGGTTTGGAGCAAAGCCCTCACTGCCTGAGGCTGAAGTGTTATGGCATAGCCACTGAATTACTGATTGGTGAGGGCGGTTCAGGCGCTTTCTACCCTATTACGCCCCTTATTTTTGGCGCGGTATAGAGCGTTATCAGCCTGTTTAAGCAGCTCTGAAAACTGTAACTCGGTATTGAGAGTCGCCACCCCGGCACTGATAGTGACTCTGGACTCGCCGGCAAGCGCCTCTGGGCTTGATTCTGCCAAGGTTTGACGTAAACGCTCAGCAATTTTCAGGCATTCTTCTCGACTGGTTTCCGGCAACAGCAGCAGAAACTCTTCACCACCGATCCGCCCCAGTAGATCTTGCTCACGAATAAGCGTTTGGCTTACGCTCGCCAGGTGCTGCAGTACCTTATCTCCGCCATCATGACCAAACTGGTCGTTGATATCCTTGAAGTTATCGGCGTCAAACAGAATAACAGACATAGGTATGCCTGAATGTTTGGCCTGATTGAATAACGCTTCTCCCCTCTGATAGGTATAGCGTCGGTTGGCCAACTGAGTGAGATGATCCGTTTGGGCTATCTTCTGAAATTGACGTGACTTTCCGGTTTGTTTATAGGCCAGAATCGCCATAATGAAAATAATGATGCTGGCAAGGATCAGCACCGCCAGCTGCAACAGGCGGTTTTGCTGAAGTATCTGCACCTCCTGTTCTTTGAGGCGCTCGCTTTCCAGCAGACGTTGATTTTCTTTTGCCATGCGGTCGGCATTGAAGCGGGTACGCATCTCTGTGGTGCGGTATGACTGAAGCTTATTATCCAGTTCAGAATGCAGGGAGATATATGATTTGAGCACGTTTGTTGATTCTTGCCAAAGCCCCTGTGCGGCAAATATTTCGCTTTTGAGCAGGTAGAGTTCGGCCAATCCCCTGTCATTACTGATATCCCGAAAACTTTGTTCTGCCTTGGCCAAGGGGACCATAGCTTGTTCCGCCTGACCTTGGCGCAGCAACACATCGGCGCTGTAGAGTTGCATAAAACTGTAGAAGCCACCCTGTTGCTCGGTCACAAATGGTTTGGCACGCTCCAGCGCCTGTTTGGCATCTTCTATTCTGTCGAGTTTCAACAGTGAACCTGCCATATTGACCGAAACTCCTGCAGCTTCGATAGTCATTCCTTGTCGTTTGAGATAGTTGTAAGACTGCTGGAATTTGGTCACAGCCGCTTCAAAGTCCCCCAATTCCTCGAGCGCTATGGCCATCTCACCATTGACAATATAGGCCTGCTCTTCATGGCCACCTTGGCGATAAGCCTGTTCCAATTGGCGGTAATAGTTGAGTGCGCTCTGCGGATCGCCGAAACGACGGAAGCTGGTAGCAAGATCAACCAAGTTGTAGCGGCTCCAATAATCCAGTTTGAGTTGTTCATAGAGCTGTTGGGCGGTGAGAAGATCTTCCAATGCCAGTGCAAAATTGCCCTGAAAAGAATACATGGCGCCACGCATACTGCGGGCATCCGCGATTAACCGACGGTCTTCGAGTTGGTAGGCTTGTTGTAAGGCTTGGTCATAGTCGGCTTTGGCCTGCTCCATATTGCCTTTGAGTTGAGAGTACCAACCATGGCATAGGCGAAAGTCGGTCAGGGCTTCCGGATAAGCTTGATTTTCAGCCATCTGTACTTGGGTATTGGCGTAATCTATTGCCGCATCAACCTTGGCATTATTATTGGTGTCATAGCTCCAACAGCGGGCGCGCCTGAGCCTTACTTGGCGATCCAGATCTTTATCGGCCAACAATTGGGCTATTTGCTCCAGAGTTTGCTCCACCTTGGCAACATTATTGACCTGCCCATTTTCAAGCAGTTTGAATAACTTATCTGCCTCGGGGTTATCCAATGCCAGAGCGAGCGGAACCATGCCGGACAAAAGTAGCAGAGCGAAGGCTGATTTCAAAAAGTATGACTTCACGCTTACCGATAGAGATATGTTTACATTATGTTACTAAGCATACGCACCAGGGCATAGGCTGACCAGCAATAAATCGTTAAATTTGCTTAGCAAGCCGGGTTTCATCCTATGCCTGTTTCCCGGTTTTGAGCGCGGTTGGCCCCGTTCTTTGGCTGACTTTTTGTATTTCCAGGGTGCCAATTGGAGATGGATTGCTGTTTAATGCCGGTGCTATACTCGCCGCCAATCGTTTTTAGACGGAAGAAACAATGACTCAAGTTGATGCTCAGTACCGGCAGCAGGCGCGAAGCGCCGCCATCAATATCTGCTCTCAGGTATTACCTATGGATAAGTTGCCGACGGCGCTGAAAGAAGCCTATGACAATCTGTTTGAACAACTGCTGGACGATAAGGAGTCTGAGTTCAAACAGGCTTGGGACAAGTTGCCGCCAAGTGCTGCCAAGTTGCTACCCAGAGCCGATTTTCACGGCTTTTTTATCGCATCAGCCTGGTTGCAACTGAGTTTGATGGCCCAGGATATCGCCCAGTTGGCGGATACCGACGAGGCCATTGCCGAGCAGGAATATAGCGGCATATATGATCGTATTTCACAATCGGCGCTCAAAGAGAGTGTACGTAAGTTGAAAAAGGCCCGTACCGATAGGCGTTTACTCAACAGTATTCGAGATGTGATAGCCAATGGCTGAATAAAAAACCGGCATTATTTTTAATGCCGGTTTTTTATGGGCGGACGCTCTTAGAAGGAAGTACGCTTGTAGCGGCGATACTCAGGCTGCCAGAAATTACTCTCGATAGCCTGTTGTAACATTTCATCGGAAGTCGGCAATGCGTGGCCTTGCTCGATGGCGACCTTGCCGACGGCAAAGGCGATGTGCTTGCTGACCTTCTGGATCTCTTCCAGTTTAGGCAGCAGGGAACCACTGCCGTTGAGTGCCAGCGGCGAGCATTCTGCCAGAGCGCGGCTGGAGGCCATCAGCATCTCATCAGAGACCCGCTTGGCACCACTGGCCAATACTCCAAGGCCTATGCCGGGGAAGATATAGCTGTTGTTGCACTGGGCGATTTCATAGGTTTGGTTGTCTATGACCACAGGCTCAAAGGGGCTGCCGGTGGCAACCAGCGCCTGGCCATTGGTCCAATGCAGAATATCCTTGGGCGTAGCTTCAACTCGGCTGGTGGGGTTGGACAGCGGGAACACTATCGGTCTTGGGCAGTGGCTGTGCATGGCGCGGATGATCTCCTCGCTGAACAGTCCAGGGGCGCCGGAAACCCCGATAAGCACAGTCGGCTTGCCGTTGTTGACCACATCCAGCAGCGAGATGTTGTCACCGAAGTTGCTCCACAGCTGCAGCTCTTCGCGCCTTTGCGCCAGTTTTTGCTGGAATGGCAACAGGTTGGGCATATTGTCCTGCAACAGTCCCCAGCGATCGACCATAAATACCTGACGTCTGGCCTGCTCATCACTGATCCCTTCGGAAACCATCTGCGCAATAATCGCTTCGGCGATGCCGCAGCCTGCGCTACCGGCGCCGAGGAAGGCAACCCTTTGCTGGCTCAAGTGAGTGCCTGCGGCCTTACAGGCAGCGAGCAGTGAGCCAACTGTGATGGCGGCGGTTCCCTGAATGTCATCATTGAAACAGCAGTATTTATCTTTGTAACGCTCCAGCAGCGGCATGGCGTTTTTCTGGGCGAAGTCTTCGAACTGGATCAAGGCCTCGGGCCAACGGCGATGAACCGCCTGCATAAAGGCTTCAATAAATTCCAGATATTCTTCGCCGCCTATGCGCTGGTGGCGCCAACCCATATACATGGGATCTTCCAGCAGATGCGGGTTATCTGTTCCCACATCCAGGGTAATGGGCAGAGTGTAAGCCGGGCTGATGCCGCCGCAGCTGGTGTAGAGCGACAGCTTTCCAATCGGGATCCCCATGCCGCCGATCCCCTGATCGCCCAGCCCCAAAATACGCTCACCGTCGGTAACCACTATTACCTTCACCTTGTGACGGGTGGAGTTGTTGAGGATGTCGTCGATGCGATCCTTATTCGGATAGGAAATAAACAGGCCGCGGTTACGGCGGTAGTCTTTGGAGAAGCGTTCACAGGCCAATCCGACGGTTGGGGTGTAGATGATAGGCATCATCTCTGTGATGTGATTCTGAACCAGACGATAGAAGAGGGTCTCGTTGGTGTCCTGGATATTGCGCAGATAGATATGCTTGTCCAGATCATTGCTGAAGTTCTTGAACTGATCGTAGGCACGTGAGGCCTGCTCTTCGATCGTTTCAATCACGTAGGGCACCAGGCCTTCGAGGTTGAAGAAAATACGCTCTTCCTCGGTAAATGCACTACCTTTGTTGATCAACGGCGCTTCGAGAATAGCCGGACCGGCAAAAGGCAGATATAAGGGGCGTTTATTATCGTCCATGGCTAACCTTTTATGTTCTTTGTTGGTGGATGACGGGCTGTGATCTAAATCCGCATAGATTACCACGAAATGTGATCTTTGTTGCCTGTGGGCGAGGGCTTGAGCAAAAATTTTGTTTAAAACGCGGCAAACCGGGTTGGTCTGAGCCTAAGGGGGGGAATGACACAAAACAAAGAACCAGGCGGATGCCTGGTTCCAAAGGAGATAGCTGCTGTTGCTTGTTGGCTTATTTGCCGCGGTATTTAAGTGACAAGCCCTTGATAAAGTTACGCATCAACTGATCACCACAGTAGCGGTAATGCTTGTGCTCAGGATTGCGGAACAGGGCGCTCAGCTCAGCCTTGCCGATACGGAAGTTGGCCAGTTCAAGAATGGCAATAATATCCTCTTCTTTCAGTTCCAAGGCGATTCTGAGTTTCTTGAAGATGATGTTGTTGTTCAGGCTGGGCAGCGGCTGCGGAATGCCACTGCCGGGACGCAGGCCGCGTTTGTCGATGATCACGGCATCGAGAAACTGGCACAGGGTACGATCGTCACAGGGACGGAACCCTTCTTCATCTTCTTTCTTGAGCAGGCCGGCCAGCTCAGCTTCACTCATTTCACGCTTCATTTTGGCGTAGAGACGCAATACCTTGGAGTCGTTGAAATTAAAGACAAAGCGCAAGCGGCGCAGAATATCGTTGTTGGTCATGAATGTCCCTGGGCCGGTTTGACTCCCGGCTTAGTTTTAACACTGTCTGGCGATTGACTTAGGTGCGTTAGGCGCGGAGGCTCCGCAATATTGCGGCATTATACCTAAAAGCCGGGCAGATTTGCCGCTTTTTCCAGTGGACAGTTCGCGGCCGTTTTGCGCACCGCCTGTCGCAGCTTGTCGTGAAGGGCGAACACCCGGCCTATATCTTTGAGTGACCAAGAGGTGTTTTCCAGTACCACCAGATTGAAGCCCGAGTCCGGATAATAAATCGCAGTGCTGATATAACCCGCTATGTAACCACTGTGGCTGAACTCCACGGGCAACTCAGGGCTCAGTTGTATTCCGGCGGCATAATTCAGCTCGCCCCAACGATGGGGGCGTTTGCCTCTCGGCGCCAGCAACTGCAAATAGCCGCCACGGCTAAGCAGTTGCCCCTGATGCAGGGCCTGCTGAAAGTCGGCAAAGGCAGAGGTGGAGCCAATAAGGGCGCCGCTGGCCAACAGCTTATCTGTGAGGGTCAACTGCTCGGCCACGCTCTCAAAGCCGCTGTCAGTCTCGGTTCTTCCTATCGCCAGATGGGGTAACTGTTCCTGGATACTTTCAATACTGCCGGTGCGGGCCTTGAGCTCAAGCCCCTCGGCATCAAAGAAGCGCTGCAGCAATTGAGTACCGCTGCTGCCTTTTCGCTTGAGGATCTCGGCCAGCAGCCAATAATTGTCATTGCTGTATTTAAAATCGCTGCCCGGGGTGAACAGCAAGGCTTGTCCTTGGATGCCTATGCCGGATGTGTGGCTCAGCAACATGGCAACTGTGATGGCCGGATCCAGTTCGACCTCTTTGCCGAGCAGGGTGGCGGCGCTGTCATTGAGATTGAAATCGCCTCTTTCTATCGCCCGCATCACCAACACGGCAAACACTTGCTTTGACAGTGAACCCAGCACAAATTGGCTATCAGAGGTGATGGGTTTGCCCTGGCTTTCTCCGGCCGCATGGCTCAGCAGTGTCTTTTTACCTTGCCTCAACTCGATTACGCCGCTGAAGGGCAGGGGGTTTTGCTTGATTATCAGCTGCAGTTGTCGTGTCAGCTCTTCGCTGTGGCAGACAGATGGCGCCGAACCCTTGCCTGGTGCCGGCTCTTGTTCGGATCTCGGCGTAGCGCTCAGGCCAAGAGTGAATCCCAGCAGGCAGGCCATGCTCATGCCTTTGACTGTTGATGAGAGTTTTAGTCCTAAAAAGCGCGGCTGCGCCAGCGGTGAGGAGTTCATGCAACTTCCTTATTTGATGTAGCAATACCAATAGATAAACAGCAGCGCAAAGCCAAACAGGTAACCGAGTCCCAGCCAGCCCCAGAGTTGCATGCCCCTGCCGTAACGGGCCTCAGTCGGCAGGGTTTTGGAACTCATCAGCCGTAGATTCAACCAGGCAAAAATACAGGTAGTCATAAAGGCCTGGATCATCACCAATTCCAACAGTGATAGCAAGGCACCCTTAAAGAACAGGATCAGCAGCAAGGCCAGCAGCGACATAACCAGCATGATCCCCGCCAGGCGTTTACCGCTGGGACGGCGCTCAAGCAGCAGGCGCCAACCGGCATCCAGGGTGCGGCTGTAACCATCGAGCACAGTGACAGTGGTGGAGAAAATACACAGCAGCGCCACCAAGGCGATAAGCATACGGCTCCATTCCCCGAGCACGCTGGCGTAGAGGGAGATCAACTGCCCGGCAAACTGGGCTCCAGAGTCGGCAAAGGAGGCTCCCGAGCCATGCATGACTCCGGCACCCAGGCTGAGAAACACCAGTGCCAGCAGGGCGGTGAGCCAATAGCCGATATCGAAATCCAACCTGGCCTGGGCAGCGCTCAGAGCGGCCTGCTGTTGATTGATGCGCTGTTTCTCCAGCAGCCAAAGTGAGTTCCAGGCGCTGACTTCAATCGGTGCCGGCATCCAGCCCATCATGGCGATCAAAAAACCAAGATAGGCCCATTGCCAGGGAGAGGGGGAGACGAAGTCTTTATCCAGCACAGACTCCACCCCCAGCATCATGGCAGCGGCGGTCAGAGTGCCCAGGGTCAACAGCGCCATCACAACCTTGGTCATGCGATCAAGCAGGCTATAGCGCCCAAGCAGCAATAGCAGCAAACTGGCGCAGAGCACGATAAAAGACAGAATATCTATGCCGAGCGGCACAAACTGAGTCAGCATGGCGGCACTCAGCATGCTGACCCCGGCGGTGCTGGCAATGGCGGCAACAAGATTGAGCAGGCTGAACAGCCACAGATAGCCTTTCCCTTGCCTGAGATAGCCCTCAAGCAGACTCTCGCCGGTCGCCGCCGTGTATCTGGCTCCGGCGGCAAAGAAGGGATATTTGAGCAGATTGACCAGCACCACCAGCCAGGCCAACTGCCAGCCAAATTCGGCGCCGGCACGGGTTGAAGCCACCAGATGCGAGGCGCCTATGGCCGCAGCGGCCACCAGAACGCCCGGGCCCATGGCGGCCATTAAGTGCCTAAGGTGAGTGAAAGAAAAACCTTTTCGATTCAGCATGGTGTCATTCATGGCGCGCTCTTTTCCCGGGCCAGTAAGGATTCGATATTGACCAGCGAGGAGCGGATCTCCCTGAGTAACATCAGCTGCTCATGGTTGCTGTCATGTCCATTTGAGCTGGGCTCCTTGTGATCCAAATGCTCTTTTTGTGCCAGCACAGCGGCGCGAAATCCGTCGGCATCGACTATGCCAACCAGGCTTATCAGGGCGTTATTGCCGGATTGTCCGGCGGTTTCCACCTTGAGTTTCTTCAGACCGAACAGGCGCATCAGTGGCCCCTGAATAAGCGCCATGTCGGTGATTTTATCCAAGGGCACAGTATTTTCGGTGCGGGTCAGCAGGCCGCGGCGCACTACTAGCTTACGCTCGGTCAGCTCGGCGCTCATGTTGGCGAGATTATCGGCAAAGCGGGCCTGAAGCAGTGGCGCGGCGGCTGTGGGCATGGCGACTTCCTATATCAGTAAAATCAAATTTACCCCAGTTAGAGGCATTGACTTTAGATATTAAAGAGTTAAGTTGAATCGGTAAATGTTAAAAATATATGACAACACGGAAGTTTGTAGTCGTGGTTGTTTTCCACAAAAACAGCTGAAGAAATTAGGGATAATTATGAACAGACCTCACCTTGTCCTGAGTGCCTGCGCTGCGGCGCTTGCCTTGACCTCTGCCGGAGAGTCCTTCGCGGCCGAGGAGTCTGTGGAGCGTATCGAAGTCACAGGCTCGCGGATCAAACGTACCGATATGGAAGGCCCATCGCCCATTCAATCCATAGGCAAAGAAGATATTGCCAACATGGGCTATGACAACCTGCAGCAGTTGCTGGAAAGGATGCCGGCGGCCGGGGCCGGCACTTTCTCCACCCGCGGCAACTGCCAGGACTCTACCGCCAACGGTGCCGCCGCCATCAGCCTGCGTGGCATGGGGCCGGATGCGACCCTGGTGCTGATCAATGGTCGCCGGGTTTCCATCAGTGCCTTTGCCGAAGGGGTCAGCAATTCTTTTGTCGATATCAACAGCATTCCCGTATCGGCCATTGAGCGGATAGATATACTCAAGGACGGCGCCTCGGCCATCTATGGCTCGGATGCCATTGCCGGGGTGGTCAACATAGTGCTGAGGAAAAACATCGAAGGCATTGAAGTCAATCTCGGCTATGGCGCCACAGATGGCCCCAATTACAACGAAAAGACCGCCAGTCTGGTGTGGGGCACCATGAGTGACAAGGGCAGCGCGTCTGTGATCCTGGATTATTTCAGCAACTCGACCCTGAGCGCCGATGAGATGGGGCAGTTTGGTACCGCCAATCAGTCGCCCTGGGGCGGGGAGGATTTCCGTTCTTCCCGGGGTTTTCCCGGGGTATTTCTATGTCAATGGTGTCAAGACCATAGATCCGGCTTGTCCGGCCGATTCCGCCACATCGAGCGGCAGCTGCCTGTTCGATTATGGCCCCTATAACTTGGTGATCCCCGAGGCCGAGCGCATAGGCGCCATAGGTCAGTTTGAGTATCACCTGAGTGATTCCCTGACCGCCTTTTTGGAGCTGGCGGCTCAGCACAATACCTCCAAGGCTGGTGGTGCCGCCACACCGCTGGATGAAACTGCCGGTTTGACGGTTCCCGGTTCACATCCCAACAATCCTTTTGGTCAGGACATTGACATAGGCCGCTTCCGCACAGTGGATGCCGGTCCCCGCCGCTGGGATATCGAGTCCGACAGCTTGAGATTGGTGGCCGGTCTGCGCGGCAGCTTCAAGGAGTGGGACTGGGAAGTCTCGGCCCAAAAGGGGCGCAGTGAGTCGACCCAGACAGGGGATCGCAGCCAGGGCTGGGTGCGGGTGGACTATCTGCAGGAGCAAATCAATCTCGGCAACTACAACCCCTTTGGCGGCACCATCAACTCACCCGAAGTGATAGATGCCATTACCACCAGTCTGGTGCGTCAGGGCAAGTCACATATTACCGCCTATGATGCCAGCATTTCGGGGCATGCCTTTACCCTGGCAGACAGGGATATCATGCTGGCCGCCGGGATGGAATATCGTGAAGAGGATGTCAGCGATGTGCCCGATGAGCAGTTCCAGCGCGGGCTTATCTTCGGGACTGAAGCGGTTTCCGCCGCGGCCGAGCGCGATCAGTATGCCGCCTACCTGGAGTTTTCCATTCCGGTGACTGACAGCTTCGAGCTGCAACTGGCGGGGCGCTACGATCATTACAGCGACTTTGGCTCCACCACCAATCCCAAGGTGGCGTTCCATTGGGGCATGACAGAAGACTTGAGCATGCGCGCCTCCTGGGCCCAGGGGTTCCGGGCGCCATCGCTGGCCCAGATAGGCCTGGGCCCTTCGGAAAAGAGTAACTTCTTTAAAGACACCTATGCCTGCGCCGCTCAGGGTATCTCAGAGGCCGACTGTGAGGTGCTGGATTACAACACGGTATTTGCCGGTAACCCGGATCTGGATGCCGAGGAGTCGGAAACCTGGAACATAGGCATGATCTGGGCGCCGAGCCAGAAGTTCGATATCGGCTTCGATATCTGGAACATCACCCAGGACAACAAGATAGACGAGCAGCCTCTGGGCGACATCTATGCCGCCAACTGTAATGATCAAAACAGCGCTATCTGTGTGCGCCTGCCCCCCGCCGGTGGCGAGCCGCTCGGGGTGCTTGATGTGATTCACTCAAGCTTTGTTAACTTAAGCTCCCAGGAGGCTCAGGGCCTGGATATCTCGGCTCACTACGGTCTGGAACTGGACAGCTATGGCGATCTCAAGTTTGGTCTTGAGTGGAGCTATCTGGACAAGTTTGAAAAGGACGGCCTGGATTATACCGGCGAATATGAATATCCCCAGTACCGCTGGCTGGCCAGCACTAACTGGACCATGGGCGACTTTGCCGCCAACCTCAATGTCAGCTACATAGGTGAATTTGAAGATACGCCGGACATTAACTTCGACGGCGCCCTCGACTTTACCGAGAACAAGTCACGTATGGTGGATGCCCAGTTCCTGGTGGACTTGCAGGCTTCCTACCGTTTCAACGAGATGTTCAAGTGGACGCTCGGGGTCAATAACCTGTTGGATGAAGAGCCGCCGTTTGCCATAGGCGATGGCGATGCGGATCTCTATGGCTATGTGATGTCTGTGCATAACCCCAGAGGCCGTTTCATCTACACCAAGGTCAGTCTTAACTTCTGAGGCAGGCACCCGGCCCTTGATGGCAAACTGACAAGGGTCGGATGCTGGAGAGTTGAGATAAGAAGTGAGAGACAAGAGCCGAGAAACAGGGACAGAGTGACAAGCTTGAGGCAGTGGGAGTATCTTGTTGCTGTTGACCTTATCATCATGGCGCCTGCGGGCGCCTTTTCTGCCACCATACCTGCGTTAGCCATTGCTTATGGCGACAGGGCAATTTAAGGAAAGTAATATGATTCGACTCTATGGCACGCCGCGAAGCCGGGCGCTGCGGGTTTCCTGGTTGTTGGAAGAGCTGGAACTGCCCTGGGAGTTTCACTTTGTTGATATGGCCAAACAGCAGAACCGCACTCCTGAGTTCCTGGCGCTTAATCCCTGCGGCAAAATCCCCGTGCTCGAGGATGACGGTCTGATATTGACCGAATCGGCGGCCATTATGCTCTATCTGGCCGAGCGTTACGGTGAGGGGCGTCTGTTGCCCAAGCCAGGCACGGCAGCCTCCGGGCATCATCATCAATGGTTGAGCTTTGTGATAACCGAGTTGGAGCAGCCGTTGTGGACCATGGGCAAGCACAGGTTTGCCTTGCCGGAGCAGCAGCGGGTGGCGGCGATTCAAGCCACGGCCGTATGGGAGTTCAACAAGGCTGCGGCCATTGCCGAGCAGTGGCTGCCTGATAGCCCATTTTTGCTCGGTGATGAATTGACTGTGGCCGATATACTGCTGGCCCATACCCTGAACTGGGCCACCATTTTTGAGCAGCAGATCCCGCCCAAACTGGCGGTTTACCGAGACAGGCTTAACTTGCGCCCGGCAATGAAAAAGGCGCTGGACAAAGCCAGCGCCAATTTAACTGATTAATTCAAACTCTGGTTTCAAAGCCGCGGTATTTCAGGGCCGTGATATTTCAGAGCTGCGCGGCCGCCCACTTGGCGCGGCTTTCGCGGCTCTCACCCAGCCCGCCTTGCTGCTCTCTGAAGGCCTTGTAGGATTCCACATTCAGTGGCACCAGGCTGATATCCACTTCC
Source organism: Shewanella sp. BJSY2023SW007 (assembly GCF_047314525.1). NCBI lineage: Bacteria > Pseudomonadati > Pseudomonadota > Gammaproteobacteria > Alteromonadales > Shewanellaceae > Shewanella > Shewanella sp. BJSY2023SW007. Next base: position 27,493 of record NZ_JBKORL010000047.1, read on the forward strand.
AGTACCAGTTTGCACTCTTTCTTGATCCGCCAGGCGGCGGTGTTGTACAGCTCAGTGAGTGGCAGCGAGCTTAAAAACTCAGGGTTGTACTGGGTGTAAATCGCCTGGGTGGGATAAACCACAAAGGCCAAACGGCGCTTGGGTTCTTTCTTGAACATGGCCTCGATACCATCACAGGTGTTCAGCACCTGCATCTCGATAATATCGTCGATTTCCAGCAGTTTTTTCTGGGCCAGTTCGCTTACCTGCGCCTCGCCCGTTTCCCAGGAGAGCAACTCGGCTTCATCGACTTTCAGCAACTCGGCGGCCTGGGAGGTGCCCAAGCCAAGAGATTGGCGCAGGCACTGAAACTCGATGGCGTTGAGCGGATATTGTTTGGACATAATGCTTCCTGTTTTTTCTATGTGTCTGATGGCGTGGCGCCCAGGGCGTGTCGGCCTGTGTCAGCTATGCAGCCAGACGTCTTCGACCCATTGCCAGAGTGACTCCCAGCAATCTTCTTCATCCAGGCCGTCCTGGTTCCAGAAGTAGACCACACCTTCCTGATCTATGCAGTAAAAGTCATCACCGGTTTGGCAGATGGCAATCAGATCTCTGGGCATTCCCAGCGACCAGGCATAGGAGGTCACTTCCGGCAGATAGGTGTGGGAGTGGGGATCGGCAGCGGTCACCGGCTCCAGGCTGCCATAGATAACATCACTGGCATGCAGTAGATATTCTTTCAGCTCCGAGGGCAGAGGGATGAGTATCTGCTCTTCGATATCCACCAGATCGTCAAAGCCGGGCAGATCCAGCGGTACGGGAACCTGCTCTGACAGTTCCTGCAGTTGCTCTATGATTTCATGCATGATTTTACGCTTTGGCCGAGGGTCAATGCGCTGGAGTATAGCGGCTTGTTGGCCGCTGACAAGCTTTGTCAGGCGACTATGGTATTTTCTATGCCAAGAGTCTGGGTTTGTTGGCGTTTATAACCCAACCAGGCCTTGTGGTACAGCTTGTGTGATTCCTGGCGCAGCTTCTGGATCCTTGCCAGTTCCAGCTCGCTCAAAGGCCTTTGCTCGCGGGCAGCCTTATGTTCCATCGCCTGCACTGCTTCATAGACTTGGTGCTCGGCGCCGTTTTTGATGGCGGCAATCTTCCTTAAGTGCAACTGAACTTCGGCAATCAGGCCACTTTTCGGCAGTTGCAGCAGCAGGTTGATATCCCGATAGCCAGAGGCCTTGGGCTGGGCAAACCTGTCTTTGACCTGCAGCACATTGGCCTGTTGATTCAGGGTGTCAAAGGCCAGCTGCAGATCATCAAGGCTGTCGGCTATCAGGGTGGCTCGCACCAGATCTGTCAGGGCGGCAGGGTCGTTATTCAGCTTGTGCGCCACCTTGGCTTCGGCCCGTTGACGCTCTTTCACCTTGGCCAGTAGCAGCTCGGTCTCGCTTTGATTGGCTATCTGTGACAGGAGACTGTGGAGTTCATTTTGTGCCATAGGTGCCTGCTGATAGAGGGCATTGAGGCTGGAAACGGGCTGCCTTGGGGCGCTAAAGCTTTGTTTCTTGAGGGCATTGAATGGGAGGGCCGAGTTTTGGCGCTGGCTGTAGCCGCTGTCGTCTCTTGGTTCAGCTTCATATTCTGAAGGCTGAGCGTAGGCGGTGCGCGCCGAAAGCAATAACAGGAAAACCAGGAAAGTGCGGAATAATCGGGTCATGGGGCCTCGCATCCAGAATGACTTCTAAGTGGCTTTGACTCCAATGTAGCACTTGGCTCTGAACCCTTGCTGAACCTCAAATGAAACTTTATTCATCTAAAAAGAAAGGCGCCTTGAGGTAATGCCGTTCACTTAGTGTGAACGGCATTTTTCTTAGGCTTAATGGGATACTTGTTTTTACTCATTTTTAACGCACGTGGATAGGCTCTATC